>NZ_CP047602.1:921000-1228000 GCF_009905255.1 Thermoanaerobacterium aotearoense
AAGACGTTACATGAGTGCATAAATTGGTGTATAAAATAGTAAATACTTTTAAATGAAAAGGCAAGATAGGCTGTGCAAGATAATAGCCAGCCTATCTTTTAATTTTTTTTGTATTTTGTACGATAAATACGATACGATTTCTACAAATCAAATTTTAAAATCGTATTGACACTAAATAAAAGTTACATTATACTTAAATTAAGCAAAAAATAAAGTGCAAATCAAACGAATACGGGTGATAAATGTGAAGAAAGTAACCTTACAAGATATTGCAGAGGTCATAGGTGTGTCCAAAAATACTGTATCAAAGGCACTGAGAGGCGCTGAAGGTGTAAGTGCCGAAATGAGAAGCAGGATATTGGAGACGGCTATGAAGATGGGATACAAAAAGATAAAAGACATTCCAAATAAGATCTTAAATGTAACCATACTTTGCAGAGAAGATTTTCTCGTTGAATCCACTTTTTGGTCTAATGTCTTATATGGAATTGAAAACGCAGCCAGAAGCAATAATTTAAAATTAAGCATTACAGGCATTGATGTAGAAGGTGAAGAAAATCTAAGTATTCCTAGCACTGTTACAAAAGATACTACAAATGGAATCATAATAGTAGGTACTTTAAACGATGAGTTTATAAAAAAGATAAAAGCAACGAAAATACCATTTGTAATTGTAGATCATTATAGCAATGCAATTGATTGTGACTACATAAATACAGCAAATGAAAATGGAATGTACAAAGCTGTAAAACATCTATATGATAATGGACACAGAAAGATAGGCTTTATAGGCAACAACGAATGGGCATTTAGTTTCAGGGAGAGATATTTTGCTTATGTAAGGACCATGGAAGATCTGGGCCTTAGTATCGACAAAGATTATGTATGGCTAGACATAAATTTAAAAGGTGCAGAATTTTTCAAAGATCCCGAATACTTTAAGAAAAAGATTACCGTAGCGGAAAAGTTTCCTACTGGCTGGGTTTGTGCAAATGATAAAATTGCATTGGCGTTTATGAGAAGCTTAGAAGATTTGGGAGTAAAAATACCTGATGATGTTTCAGTTGTAGGATTTGACAATATTGAAATGAGTGCGTATTCTCATCCTGCTCTTACGACTGTAGATATTCCAAAGAGCTCTTTAGGTGAAAAGGCCGTCAATCAACTTTTGTACAGGATGAATAATCTTGATAAACCCTACGAAGATATTAGGCTATATACGCAGCTTGTGATTCGCAGTTCAGTTAAAGAGATAATTTAAAAATTTATAATTTACAGGAGGTGGTAAATGAAGGTTTAAAATTTTCTTTGACATTAATTTTAGGTGAGGGGACGTGTCAAATGGAGAAAATAGTACATGAAATGAATAAAGAATTGAAGGATAGAATTTTTCCCTTTTGGAGCAAATTAAAAGACGAAGAAAATGGCGGTTTTTACGGATATGTTGACTATGACTTAAATATTGACAATAAAGCCTTGAAAGGTTCAATATTAAATTCCAGAATATTGTGGTTTTTTTCTGCATTTTACTGTTTAGATAAAGAAAAAAAAGCACTTGAACTGGCCCATCATGCCTATAAATTTTTAAGAGATAATATATTGGATAAAGAAAATAAAGGTCTCTATTGGATGGTAGATTATAAAGGAGAACCTGTGGATACCAGAAAGCATACCTACAGTCAGGCTTTTGGAATATACGGATTGGCTCAATACTACAAAGCGACGGGCAATGAGGAAGCCTTAAATATTGCAATCGATTTGTTTAACACTATTGAAAGAAATTGCAGAGATGAAAATGGATATTTGGAGGAATTTGATCGCAATTGGAATCTTAAAGAGAATTATGAACTTAGCGAACATGGAGTAATATCCAGCCGTACAATGAATACGCATCTTCACATATTGGAAGCCTACACATTGCTTTATGATGTTTGGAAGAATAGTAATCTTAAAAAAAGCATAATCTATCTTCTCAATCTCTTCAAAGATAAAATATACAGTGAAGATGGAAAATATCTAAAAGTCTTTTTCGACGACAATTGGAATACTACCATCGATATAAAATCATACGGGCACGACATAGAGGCAAGCTGGCTTTTAGATAAAGCTGTGGATGTATTATGTGATGAAGAAATAAAAAATACAACAAAAAAATACACTATGGAAATTGCTGAAAACATATTAAACAATGTGTATTCACCGGATGGCATGGTAAATGAAACTGTTGAAGGTAGAACTGACTTATCAAGAGTATGGTGGGTTCAAGCAGAATCTGTAGTAGGTTTTTTTAACGCATATCAAAAGACAAATGATGTTAGATTCATAGAAGCTTCAAAGAATATCTGGGAATATATAAAAAGATATGCGATCGACAAGAGAGATGGTGGCGAGTGGTACTGGAAGGTTGATGAAAATGGGAAACCATTTGAAATGCCTATTGTGGAACCTTGGAAGTGTCCTTATCACAATGGCAGGATGTGCATTGAAATTATAGAAAGGGTGAAAAACAGTGAGGTTTAAGGACAGGTATAAGCTGGAATTGCGTAAATATGAGGATCTGATAAACAGAAAAAATGAGAAGACAGAAGACTACAACGGCATATTTGACAGGTACAAATACCCAGTCTTGACAAGAGAGCATACACCGCTTTTTTGGAGATACGATCTTGATGAGAGGACTAATCCTTACTTCATGGAGAGGCTTGGTGTGAATGCTGTATTTAATCCCGGTGCGATAGAATTAGATGGAAAGTTTTATCTTGTTGCTCGTGTTGAAGGATACGACAGGAAATCGTTTTTTGCCGTTGCAGAAAGCGACAGCGGCATAGACGGGTTTAAATTCTGGGATTACCCTGTAGAATTTGACGATTTATACCCTGAAGAAACGAATGTATACGATATGAGGCTTACAAAGCATGAAGATGGATGGATTTATGGCGTATTTTGCTCTGAAAGCAAGGATCCAAATGCTCCTCCAGGCGACTTATCGTCTGCTATTGCAAGTGCAGGTATAGTTCGCACAAAGGATCTTAAAAAATGGGAAAGACTTCCTAATCTTAAGACGAAATCACCACAGCAGAGAAATGTAGTACTGCATCCTGAGTTTGTAAATGGAAAGTATGCATTTTACACAAGACCTCAAGATGATTTCATAGAAGCGGGAAGCGGCAGTGGGATTTGTTTCGGTTTGTGCGATGACATAGAAAATCCGGTGATAGATGAAGAAAAACTTGTAAGCCCAAGAGTTTATCATACTATTACAGAAGTAAAAAATGGGGCTGGATGTGTTCCGATAAAAACAGAAAAAGGCTGGATACACATAGCACACGGTGTTAGAAATACTGCAGCAGGATTGAGATATGTTATATACTTATTTGTAACAGATCTAAATGATCCAAGTAAAGTCATAGCAGCTCCAGGAGGGTATTTGATTGCCCCGAGAGGCAATGAGAGAGTTGGTGATGTATCAAATGTAGTATTTACTAATGGTGTAATCGCAAGAGATAATGGTGATGTTTACATCTACTATGCTTCATCAGATACCAGAATCCATGTTGCAACTACGACTGTCGATAGACTCTTGGATTATGCTTTTAACACACCGCCGGATGCTCTAAGATCTATGGATTGTGTAAAGCAGAGAAAAGAGCTTATTAAGAAAAATCTCGAATTAAACATGAGATAGAAAGCTTTATTCTATAAATAATAGGAGTTGAATTTGATGAAAAAATATGGATTTAATTTCCAGTGGATATACGTGTGGGATGAAGGCAAATCGCCTTTGAAGCCAGACTTGAAAGCTTTGGATTTTTTAGTGGAGACAGGCTTTAACTTCGTAAGGATACCGACAGATTATAGATTTTGGATAAAAAATTTTGATTATTTTAATCCTGATGAAAGCGTTTTTGAATATATAGATTTGTACTTAGAAGAGTGTAAAAAGAGAAATATTCACATGTGCCTCAATATACACAGGGCACCTGGATACTGCATTAACCGCAATGACATAGAGCGTGATAATTTGTGGATCGATAAAGTTGCTCAAGATGGATTTGTATATCAATGGCAGGTATTTGCTAGAAGGTACAAAGGAGTGCCAAACAAATACCTAAGCTTTGACCTTTTAAATGAGCCACCGGATATAGGGCAGTACGGCATGACTCGCGAGATACATGCATCACTGATTAAGCGCACCGTTGAGGCAATACGTGAAATTGATCCTGAAAGAGAAATAGTCATAGATGGCTTAGGTGGTGGGAATATAGCGATGCCTGAGTTAGCTGATATTGGCGCGATACACAGTGGTAGAGGATATCAGCCGATGGCTTTAACGCATTATGAGGCAACTTGGTGGAATGGCTATATAGGACTGCCAGTGCCTAAATATCCAGATCTCATTTGGGATGGGAAAGTGTGGAATAAAGACACCATAAGAGAATACTACAAGCCATGGCGAGATGTGGAAGAAAAAGGTGTTAAGGTGCATATAGGCGAATTTGGATGCTTCAACAAGACACCAAATGATGTTGCTTTAAGATGGTTTAATGACCTTTTAAGCTTGTACAAAGAATTTGAATGGGGCTATTCCCTCTGGAATTTTAAAGGGCCATTTGGAATCATAGAACATGGCCGTGATGGTGCTAAATATGAAGACTTCCATGGATATAAAGTTGATAGAGAGCTTTTAGCTCTTCTTATAGAGAATAGAGTTTAAGATAAAGTAAGAAGAAGCCGGTTAAGTAAAAACCGGCTTTTTTCTTACTTGCCAATATGTTGAATGCTCACTTGAATTACTTTAATTATAAACCTTATATAATGGCTAAACTACCAAAAGTTACGTAAGTAATCGTTATTTAATCAAATATGACGCCTGATTCAAGTAAAATCATATTAAATTCAAGTAAAAATTGCTTGAAAGTTATATATGCATAACGTATAATTAAATTGCAAGAAAAAAATTACACTGAGGTGTTTAGATTGCCGGCAATCAAAAAGAAAAAGGTTACAATGAAGGATATAGCAGAAAAATTGAATGTATCTGTAAATGCAGTATCGATAGCGCTAAATGATAAAGTTGGAGTAAGCGAAGATACAAAAAACCTGATTTTAAAAACAGCCGATGAGATGGGCTATTTTGACGAAAATCCATCATTCATCATTAAAAATCACTTTAAAAATATTTGTCTCATTATAGAAGAAAGAAATTTTCGAGATACTCATTTTTACACAAAAGTAATACTTGGAATAGAAAATGAGGCTAGAAAGAATAATTTTGACATCTTGGTAAACTTTATGAATAAAGACGATTTTCAAATACCGAAAAGTGTTGAGAGCAGAAAAGTTTCAGGAATATTAGTTGTAGGAACGATAAAAGATCAGAACTTAAAGATGCTTTTAGATTATGGAATACCGATAGTACAAGTCGATCATTCATCATTTTTGATAAATACAGATGCAATTTTGACTCAAAATATGCCTGGATCTTATATGGCCACAAAATATCTCATTGAAAAAGGACATACCCAGATAGGATTTTTCGGCGAGATAGATTTTTCTCTAAGCTTTAAAGAGAGGTGGCTTGGATTTAACGAAGCCATGAGAACATCGGGGCTTAATATTGACCCTATATTAAATGTAAATCCAGGGTACTGTGTAATTGGCAGTGTTGAAAAATACGTCTTAAGCAAAAACTACAAAGAAGTAGCAAATATTATCTCAAAGATGGAAAAGCTTCCAACTGCTTGGGTATGCTCAAACGACAGTGCGGCTATAACGCTATACAATGCATTAAACATTTTAGGGTTGAAAGTACCCGATGATATTTCAGTTGTAGGCTTTGACGACATTGATATATGTAAAATTGTCACTCCTCCGTTGACTACGGTTCGTGTAAACAAGGAGTTAATGGGCGTCAAGGCAGTTCAAAAACTCTTGTGGAGGATGAATAATATTAAAGAACCGTATGACCATATAAGAATGGAAGTTAAATTAATTGAAAGAGGATCTGTAAGAGAAATAAGATAGAGATCTAAATCAACTATGTAAACGTGCTTATCTCACAAAAATTAATTTAAATCTAGGAGGTAGCAATTACGATGAAAAAGAGAATTTCAATTTTGATATCGGCTTTGGTGATTTTATCAATACTTGTGAGTGGCTGTTCAAGCAGCTCAAACAAGCAAAATTCTTCTTCCAATGCTTCTAAAAGCACAACCAATAAGGTGACTATAAAATTGTCTACATGGGCAGGAGCAGAAGAGGCAAAACAATTGCAGTCAATTATCGATAAATTAAATGCTAGCTCAAAAGATTACGTAATAGAGCAAAATTCAAACCCTGCTGACTATGACACAAGGATTACAACTCAACTTTCAGCAGGTGATGGTGGCCCTGATTTGTTTTGGGTATCAGCACAAAGAGCGACACAACTTGCAGCACAAGGTGCATTACTTGATATAACAAACTATTTATCTAAATCCGATAATAAATCAGCTAACGTTTCTGATTATTACGAAAATTCATTAGCACCGTTTAAATATCAAAATAAAATATACGGTTTGCCATGGGCTGAAAATCCCGTAGTTTTATACATCAATAAAGATATGTTTGATAAAGCTAAAATTCCATATCCAGATGGTACATGGAACTGGGATAAGTTTTTAAGTGTTGCTCAGCAATTGACGGTTGATGCAAATGGCAAACATCCGGGAGAGGCTGGATTTGACAAGAATAACATCAAACAGTGGGGTTTCACACTTAACGGTTGGCCACCAGTTCAAATGTTTGTATGGCAAAATAACGGTGAAGTTATAACACCGGATTTCAAAAGCTCACCTATAGATACTCCTGAAGCCAAGAAGGCATTTGAGTTCTACTCTGAATTGATAAATAGTCCTGCGGTTCCTTCACAGCAGACGATTAAGGATCAGGGCTTTGATACAATGTTTAAAAATCAAGAAGTTGCGATGTTCATGGGTGGCGCTGCGGATAGCTTAGAGACGCAAGTTAAATTTAATTGTGGTGTATATGAGGTTCCATCAGGTCCCACAGGTAAAAAGGTTACTTTTGGAGATTTGTACGGAATGGCAATAAACGCAAAGACAAAGAATCCAGATGCAGCGTTTAAAGCATTTATTGATTTGACAAAGGCTATTCAAGAATGGAAAGTGGTGCCTCCTATAAAATCAGAAGTAAATGTTGATGCATTGAAAAAATTGCATCCAGACAGAAGCACAGAAACATTGGATACAATAGTAAAATCGATGTCTTATGCGGAAGGTTTCAGATATTTTGTAAATTATCCAGACTGGGATAATATATTCTGGAATCAGCTTATGGATCCAATAATCAACAATAAAGCAAATCCAGATGATCTCATTCCAAAAGTCAAGCCGCAATTGGATAATGTTTTAAAACAATACATTAGCAACAAATAATTATGGAAAGGAGGGTAAACCTCCTTTCCAATTGATGAGATAAGCACGCTTACCTTATTAATACAAGGTTGGCATTCCTTTTAAAACTAAAAGGAGGAATTCAAATGGAACAATATTTAGGAACTACAGAACGATGGTTTATAACACCTTTAGTTCTTATGTTTCTTGCAATGATAATATATTTATTGCTTAGAAAGTTAGGATGGAAGGCAAGAGCCGCTACTGGATTTGCTTTAGTATCACCATGGCTTATAGGATTTATTATTTTTACAGCATTTCCACTTATTTATTCTTTGTATTTAAGCTTTACTAATTACAGTTTGTTTGGCACACCGAAATGGATTGGGCTTAACAATTATATATACATTTTTACTAATGATTATGAATTTTGGCCGTCAGTTAGACTGACTTTGCTTTATGCAACATTTACAGTTCCTATAGGTGTCATAGGTTCTTTGATGATAGCCATGTTGTTGAATAATCGTATAAAAGGAATAGGTGCATTTAGAACAATTTATTATTTACCTGCTGTTATGCCAGATGTGGCAGTTGCATTAATATGGAGATGGCTTTTTAACAGTCAGTCTGGTCTTATTAATTATGTTATTTCACCCTTTCTTAAAATTTTTCACATTGGGAAAATAGACTGGTTTGGCGATCCTAAATACGTATTGTGGGCATTCATAATAATGAGTGTATGGGGAATTTTTGGAACAAATACAGTTGTTTTTCTCGCGGGACTTCAGGGTGTTCCCAGAAGTCTTTATGAGGTTGCCGAACTTGATGGTGCAAATTCATGGATTAAATTTTGGAAAATAACTATTCCACAAATATCACCTGTAATACTTTTACAAGTGGTAATGGGAATTATTAGTGCATTGCAGATATTTACTGTGGCAATGTTTGTAAGGCCTACAACAGGAGCGGGAATATTTATGAATCAATTGATTTACAATAGAGGTTTTACACAATTGCACATGGGGCAAGCATCCGCAATAGCATGGGTATTATTTGTAATAATATTAGCTTTTACTCTTTTAGTTTTTAAATCCACACCAGCATGGGTACATTACGAAGGGGAAATTAAAAGGTAATTAAGGAGATGTTAAACTATGGTGGATATATTACACATGTATAAAAAATCTAACAAAGTTCGCAATATAACAAAGAAAACAATTTTGTACATTGTACTTTCTGCAATAGCCATAGTAATATTGATGCCTTTCTTTTGGATGCTGTCAACAGCATTGAAATCTAATGCAGATATTTTTGCATGGCCGCCGGATTTCTTCCCTAAACCTGCATTATGGGGGAATTTTGCAAAAGCATGGCATGCTATGCCATTTAACATATACCTCATAAATAGTATATTTATAGTTGTTTTGGGGATGGTAGCTGAGATAACCAGCGAGACTTTGGTAGCATATGGCTTCGCACGCTTTAAGTTCCCTGGAAGAGATTTAATTTTTTTCATACTTTTAAGTACAATGATGTTGCCTTTTCATGTAACATTAATACCAACTTATTTGATATGGCAGAAATTAGGCCTTGTAGGCCAATTTGATCCGCTGGTGATAAGGGCATGGACAGCATGGGGACCTTTTTACATTTTTCTTTTGAGACAATTTTTGATGGGAATTCCTTTTGAGTTAGATGAAGCTGCAGAGATTGATGGTGCGACCCCGTTGCAAACTTTTGTTCATGTTATTTTACCTCAGATTAAGCCCGCTCTTTTAGCTATTTGCGTGTTTACATTTAGAGGATATTGGAACGATTTTTTAGGGCCTGTTCTTTACCTAAATGATATGAACAAATATACAATGACTCTTGGTATGTACTTCTTCATGGGTGGTGTAAATGAACAACCAAGTTGGAATTATTTAATGGCTATGTCAATTGTGATAGCACTTCCTATGCTCGTTTTATTCTTTATTGCTCAACGGTATTTTATTGAAGGAATTACTTTTACTGGCTTAAAAGACTAAGTTTATTCTTCTTAAATATTATTATGATTGAAGGGGATGACAATAGAATGGGTACATCTTATGGCAACTATTTTAACAAATTCATTATAGGTGCTAATTACTGGCCAAGAAATTACGGCATTGATATGTGGAAGAGATGGAATAAGGAAGAAATTAAAAGGGAGTTTATGGAGGCTAAAACATTAGGACTTGATGCATTAAGGATAAATCTGTTGTGGGAAGATTTTCAGCCACAGCCTGATATTATATCGGAAGACGCGATTAAGAAATTTGATGAACTTATTGAAATATGCCATGATGTAGGCATAAAAATAGCTCCTACGTTTTTCGTAGGCCATATGAGTGGAGAAAATTTCGATGTAAAATGGAGAGATGGTAAAAGCATATACAGTGATCCTTTTATGCTGAGACATGAAATTAAACTGGTAAGATTTTTTGCACAAAGGTACAAGGACGAAAGCGCCATACTATTCTGGGATCTCTCCAACGAGCCTGACAACTATGTTAAAGCAGAGTCGAATCATGATGCATGGCTTTGGAATTATATACTGTCAAATGAGATAAAAAAGCACGACAAAAATCATCCAGTGACGTTAGGAATACATCAGGCATCTCTTCTTTCAGACAATAAATTTTACCCAGAAGATATGGGTGAAGGCAATGATTTTTTATGTATGCATGCGTATCCAATATATACAGATACATGCATTGACCCTGTGAATTCCATAAGGAGTACTTACATTGCACCATTTGCATCAAAGCTTACAAAAGCTCTGGGAGGCAAAGATGTTCTATTTGAGGAATTTGGAGCCACTACACTTATGATGTCAGAAGAAATCGAAGGTAAATACTATAAAACAGTTTTGTACAGTTTATTTGCAAATGAAGCTTTAGGTGCAATGGCATGGTGCTTTGGAGATTTTACGGTTGGCAACAAATTGCCTTACAACACTACACCCTTTGAAACGCACTTTGGCATAACTGCATTTGATGGCAGGCCAAAGCCATCAGGACTTAAAATAAAGGCTTTTTCAGAATTTATAAATAAAATTGAGTATGATGAATTAATTCCAAAAAGCTGTGATGCAGCTATAATTGTTCCTGATAAGTATTATAATGCATTATTTGTTGGCGATGATTATACACCTGAGAGGAATTTCAGAATACTATTAAATAGCTTTATACTTGCAAAAGAAGCTGGTATAGATGTAGAGATGGTAAAAGCTTCTGATATTGATTTTAGCAAATACAAAATGCTGATACTCCCATCAGCATATAGGAAGGGACATCTAACACACGATCAGTGGATGAGGATAGTTGATTATATAAAAAGCGGTGGTACATTATATGCATCTTATGACGGAATTGCAGTTGAAGGTTTTGACGAAGTTTTTGGCATTGAAACACAGTATTCAATGGTGCCGAAGGATAATATCGCTTCAATTTATATAGAAGACAGAAAGATTAAGTTAAATTATAGCACACTTAAATTTAATAAACACTTAATCGTAAAACCTACTACATGCAGTGTGATTGGATACGACAATGAAGGGAATCCTGCAGTAGTCATAAATAAATTCGGTAAAGGCAATGCAGTCCTTGTGACATACCCTGTTGAGCTATATTTAAGCTACATGCCAGACGTATATAAAGACGACAAAACTTACGAAATTTACAAATTGGCAAAAGAATTATCAAATATAAATCCGAAGATAGAAGCGGGTTCTCCATTTGTAGAAGCCAAAGAATTTGAGTATAAAGGGGAAAAATTAGTCGTGTTTATTAATCATGAAGATATTGATGTCAAAGTCGAAGCGAACATTTCTGGAAGAGTGAAAGATTTAATAAGCAATAAAGAAATTGATTTGGAAAATTTCGTGATAAAAGCCGATGAAGCAGTTGCATTTTTGATGTAGAAGGAGGTATTATAATGTTTAGGCTAAGGAGGCTTACAGATAAACCAATATTGTCGCCTTTAAAAGAACACGAATGGGAAAGAAAAGCTGTGTTTAATGCCGCAGCAATATACGAAAATCACAAGTTTCACCTTTTTTACAGGGCTTCTAACAATGGATTTGTTTTAAACACAGAAAAACCAGAAGAGGAAAATAAATTTGTATCATCAATAGGCTATGCGGTAAGCAGTGATGGCATCAATTTTGAGAGATTTGATAAGCCTATTATAGTAGGTGAGACAGAGCAGGAAGAATGGGGTGTTGAAGATCCCAGAGTAACAAAAATTGATGGTAAATATTACATGCTTTATACAGGTTTTGGAGGCAAAGACTGGAATAATTTTAGAATATGCATAGCTACATCATACGATTTAAAAAGATGGGAAGGACATAGGGTGGTCCTTGATGAGCCTAATAAAGATGCAGCACTTCTGCCTGAAAAAATAAATGGGAAGTATGTCATGTTTCACAGAAGAGAACCAGATATTTGGATAGCATATTCAGATGATTTGATAAACTGGACTAATCATAAGATAATAATGATGCCTATTGAAGATACATGGGAATCTAAGAAGATTGGCATAGCTGGGCCTCCTATAAAAAGAGATGATGGATGGCTTCTTATCTACCATGGAGTTGACAAAAATAATGTGTACAGGTTAGGTGCAGCACTTTTAGATTTAAAAGATCCTTCAAAAGTGGTAGCAAGGCAGAAAGAGCCTATTTTGGAGCCTGAGCTTAAATGGGAAAGAGAAGGTCTTGTACCAAATGTAGTTTTTAGCTGTGGTGCAGTTGAAGCAAATGGAATGTACTACGTTTATTACGGTGGTGCAGATACACATATAGGTGTCGCAGTAGTGGAAAAAAATAAAATATCATTTTAAGGAGTGGATAAATTGATAAAGCTAAAAAGGCTAAGCGACAAACCAATTTTAGAACCAGTGACAGAGCATGAATGGGAGAGAAAAGCTGTATTTAACTGTTCTGCAATATACGACAATGGATTGTTTCACCTTATCTACAGAGCGACAGATTTAGGACCACACAAAAAATACGGCAAATATATATCGAGGTTAGGCTACGCTGTAAGCAAAGACGGAATTAACTTTATGAGGCTTGATAAACCTGTTTTAAGCAATGACGTAGAGCAAGAGCTAAGAGGGTGCGAAGACCCAAGGATAGTTAAGATTGATGACACGTACTACATGATGTATACAGGCTTTGGAGATAGGACAGATGATGACTACAGAATATGCCTTGCAACTTCAAAAAATTTAATAAATTGGGAGAGAAAAGGTGTTGTTTTAGATGAGCCAAACAAAGATGCTGCACTTTTTCCAGAAAAGATAAATGGCAATTATGTAATGTTTCACAGAAGGTATCCGGATATATGGATAGCATACTCCAGCGATTTGAAAACATGGTTTGGCCATAAATCAATAATAAAACCTATCAAAGGCACTTGGGAAAGCTCAAGGGTAGGTGTGGCTGGACCGCCTATAAGGACTAAAGATGGATGGTTTCTTATTTACCATGCTGCAGATGACGATAATGTCTATAGATTAGGTGCAGCACTTCTCGACATAAATGATCCATCGGTAGTTTTAGCAAGGCAAAAGGAACCAATTTTGGAACCTGAGCTTGAATGGGAAAAGAACGGCTTTATATCAAATGTAGTTTTTAGTTGCGGCAACGCAGTAAGAGGCGACGACATATTTGTATATTACGGTGGCGCAGACACTGTAATAGGTGTAGCGTATATAAATATGAATGATATAAAATTTGATTAATCAGAAACGGTTTTAATGTTTCATAAAAAATTATCGATGAAATGAATTAATTAAAACTGTTTAGCTTTTACTGCATGGGCAAAAGTAGTATAATTTATGATATCAATATTACAGGAGGCATAAATCATGTGGAAGCTTTATGCAGTATTGTCTGCTTTATTTGCAGCACTGACATCTATCTTAGCAAAAATCGGCATAAAAGGTGTGGATTCAAACCTTGCAACGGCAATACGCACAAGCGTCATCATATTTTTATCATGGGGCATTGTTTTTACAACAGGTGTGCAAAGCGGCATGAAAGCATTGACACGAGAAAATTGGCTTTTTTTGATTTTATCAGGTCTTGCTACAGGTTTTTCATGGCTTTTTTATTACAAAGCCATTGCGCTGGGAGATGTTTCAAAAGTTGCTCCTATAGATAAGTCCAGTATAGTCATGACACTTGTTTTGTCATACATAATTTTAGGTGAGCATTTTGACTTAAAGGCTATAATTGCAGGGATATTGATAACGGCAGGTACATTTGTCATGATTATGTAGCGTATATGCCTTCACAATGCCATATTTTACCCTTCTTAAAATTTGTCACAGAAAACGGATGACAGAAATGAAACGGCATAGCGGCAGGGTTCGCATTTGACTATAAAGACGATCCAAAGGCAATGGAAATACAAGAAAGCATAAGCACTTTAGGACTTCAAGAAACAGTGAAGAAAGTGACAGGGCTTGATGAAACAATCCTTATAGATAAGATAGTAAAGAAGTACAAAGAACTTAAATCTGATAAGATAAAATAAAATGATTTAGCCATAGTCTTAAACCTTAAATATATGGTATAAGACTATGGCTTTTATTGTATTGTATCAACTAAAAACATCTTTCAAATCTATAACGAGATCATCAAATATGGAAACTTTAACATTATCTTCTTCAGTATAAATTTCAGGTCTGCCATATCTATTATTTTCCTGTAATGTAAATACATTAACTATTTTAAGCTCGGGCTCTATTATCCAATACTCCTTTACTCCATTTTTTTCATACAAATTAAACTTTTCTACTCTATCCCTTCTTGCAGTTGAAGGAGATGTTATTTCAACAATCAAATCGGGAGCACCTTTGCATCCTTCATTGTCAAGCTTCGATTTATCACACACGACTACAATATCAGGTTCTACAACAGTTTTAATATCTTTTTCGTTTTTTTCAGGAAATTTTACTCCAAAAGGTGCATAATAAACATTACACTTTTTATCGTTTAAATAATTGGCAAATTGTAGATATATTGCACCTGAGATTTCTTGGTGTATTCGTGACGGAGGAGCCATCAAATAAATCTGGCCATTGATTAACTCAATTCTTTGATTATTTGGCCAATTTAAGTAATCTTCATAAGTGTACATTTCTTTTTTATCAGGCAATTCCATAATTAACACCTCTTTCCTATATCTTTGTCTATCTAAAAATCATCTACGTATTCATGAAAATTTTCCCTTTTCAGATTCATTGTATCATGCGTATATTATACATGCAATATATGATATAATATATCCGTACATTTTATGCCATTCAATATGGCATATTTTTTGCATTATTTTGTTTACGGGGGATGGTTAATCGTGGATGAAATTATAAAGATAATAGAAAATGAAGACAAGAAAAATCCTCTGACAGATGAAAAAATTGCTTCTATATTAAATATAAATAGAGAAGAAGTGACACAGTATAGACTTTTAAATAGTATACCTGATTCGCGAGAGCGGAGAAAGCCATATCTTTATGAAGATGCAAAAAAGATTTTAAGAGAGGATAAAGACATTTCAGATAGGAAGTTTACAAAGAGATTAAACGATTTAGGATATGACATATCGAGATTTGCGGCATCACAGGTAAAAAAAGAAATCTTAAATTCAGAACTTATAGTGGCTGATAATGTAAAAGATGATGATGGCAAAGATGATGAAATAAATCGAGAAAGTGATTTTATGTCGTTTAAAGAGATAATAGGACACGATGGAAGCCTAAAGACACAGATAAGCCAAGCAAAAGCTGCAATTCTATATCCACCACATGGCCTTCACACTCTCTTATTAGGACCGTCTGGCGTTGGGAAAAGCCAACTGGCAGAAGCCATGTACGAATTTGCGTTGGAGTCAGGCAGGCTAAAAGCAGGTAGTCCTTTTATCGTCTTTAACTGTGCAGACTATGCGGATAATCCACAGCTTCTTATGTCTCAGCTTTTTGGATATGTAAAAGGTGCCTTTACGGGTGCAGAGTCCTCAAAAGCTGGACTTGTGGAAAAAGCCGACGGTGGGATACTGTTTCTTGACGAAGTCCACAGGCTTCCCAGCGAAGGGCAAGAGATTTTATTTTTTTTACTTGACAAAGGAAAATTTAGGAGGCTTGGAGAGACTGACAGCGAGCGTCAAGCTAACATAATGCTTATAGCGGCTACAACAGAAAATCCGGAGTCATCACTTCTACTTACATTTAGGCGTAGGATACCAATGGTTATTGAACTTCCTCCGATAAGTGAAAGGCCTCATACAGAGAGATTTGAGATTATAAAATTTTTCTTTAAAAAGGAAGCGTTTAGAATAAATAAGCCCATAAAATTAAAGCCGGACGCCCTTAGAGCTCTAATGCTTTATGATTGCCCAGGCAATATAGGCCAAATGAGAAGCGATATACAAGTAGCATGTGCAAGAGGTTTTTTAAAAACTTTAGACAGTAGAGATGGCGAAATAACGATAAACCTTGCTGATTTGCCAAACCATGTAAGGATGGGGCTTTTAAAAGTCAGCAAAAGGGAACCATATATAGAAGAATATTCGGATAAAGACATCATAATATATCCAAACAAGGTAAGCAAATTGCTGCCTAAAGAAGATAGGTACATTTTGCCTGATGAAATATACCAGTTTATAGAGGATAGATTTACTGAGCTAAAAAATGATGGGCTAAAAACTGACGAAATCTACAAGATCGTTGGAAGTCAAGTAGAATCAGAACTTAAAAAATTTGCCAATGATATACGAACAAAAAATTTTGTTTCAAAAAAGGAATTAAAGGAAATTGTAGGAGAGAAAATATTATATGCCGTTGAAGAAGCCATAGACATAGCAAAGGAGAATTACAAAAATATAAAGGACAATCTTTTTTATGCACTTGCTATTCATCTAAGCGCGGCTTATGAAAGGGTAAAAAGCGGAAAATCCATATTTAATCCGCAGCTTGAAAGTGTCAGAAGGGAATATCTAAGAGAATACGTTGTAGCAAAAAAGATGGTTGAAAAAATCAATAAAATATTGGACATAGAGCTTACAGACGATGAGGTTGGTTTTGTAGCCATGTATTTGAGAACATTTTCAGCCAGTGAAGGTGGAAATAAAGGCAATGTGGCTGTTATAGTATTAACACACGGTCATGTAGCCTGCGGTATGGCAGATGTGGCGAACAAGCTTTTAGGGGTAAATATAGCACACGGTATAGAGATGGCACTTGATGAAAGCCCTGAAGATGCACTTTTGCGTACAATTGAAGTTGTGAAAAAGGTGAATGAAGGGAAAGGCTGTATAATACTTGTTGACATGGGTTCACTCATCACTTTTGGTGAGATAATAACAAAAAGGACAGGTATACCAACAAGGACGATTGGAAGGGTAGACACTGTTATGGTCTTGGAAGCCGTAAGGCGGGCTATTTTGCCAGATGCCACAATCGACGAAATAGCTGATGCACTTGATGAAAATAAATCTTACGTAGGGCATGTGGAAGGTGTGAAAGATTCAAACAAACTTCCAAAAGCCATAGTAACCATCTGCATAACTGGTGAAGGTACTGCACTTAAGATAAAGAAATATATTGAAGATAAGATACCAGAGATAAAAAATGGATTAAAAATAATACCTGTAGGGCTTTTCAGCGAAAGAGAATTAGACGCAGAAATAAATAGAATAAGAAGCAAAAACAATATTCAAGCTTTTGTTGGAACCATCGATCCTAAAATAAGTGATATCCCATATATCTCTGTCGAGGAAATAATGAATGGAGAGGGGCTAAAAAGGTTAAAGAAATTAGTAAACATGGATGTTGTGGGAGAAAGCCGCCTAAAAGAAGTATTAGACGATGACCTAATACTATTTGATGTGGATGTATCCATGAAAAGCGATGCTATAGACAAAATGGCGTATATGCTTGAAGAGAAAGGCTATGTTGATGAAAAGTTTATTTTAAGCGTGTACAAGAGAGAATCGATGGGTGCTACGTGGATGAAAGGAGGTATTGCAATACCACATGGAGACACAAAATATGTCACAAAACCTGCCATAGCCATAGCAAAGTTGAAAGAACCTATTTATTGGGAAGGAGATTTTAAGACAGACTTAATTTTTATGCTGGCTTTGAAAGAAGACGCTAAAGATTACATGCTTGATTTGTATAAAGTTCTGTCGAATGAAGCAATATTGAAAGACTTAGAAAAAGCCAAAAGCAAAGAAGAGATAAAAGAAATAATTATAAGAAATACAATACCGTCCAATTAATTGGCACGGTATTTGCATTATATAAAGGTGTAAACAATGAGGAGGTAGATTATATGAAGATATCGGAGTTTTTCAACAAAGAATTAATTGTTACAAATTTTGATGCAGTATCTCAAGATGATGTATTTAACGTACTTTTTAAAAAACTATTTGAAAACGGATATGTCAAAGAGACATATTTAGAAGCAGTTAAAAAAAGAGAAAAAGTTTTTCCGACAGGTTTGCTATTAAACAAATACAATGTTGCGATACCTCACACTGATCCAGAACATGTAGTAAAACCTGCGATAGCCGTCGCAACACTGAAAAACCCTGTTGTCTTTAAAAACATGGCAAATCCGTTGGAAGATGTTTTAGTCAATATAGTCTTTATGATTGCTTTAAACGAATCTCACAGTCAAGTTGAAATGCTGCAGCAACTAATTCAACTGATACAAGATGATTCACTACTGGAAAAGATCATAGGTGAAGATGGAGGTGATGGAATAATAGAAAGCATAAAAAAGTGTACCATATGAAACAAATTAGAACGTTGAAAGGAGAATGAGTCATGACGAGAAAGACGATAATAGTAGCATGTGGAACTGGAATAGCCACGTCAACTGTTGTTGCAGAAAAAATAACAGAAGCATGTAAAAAAGAGAATCTTCATGTAAACATAATCCAATGCAAAGTCACAGAAATCAAGGGATATGCGGAAAATGCAGATCTAATCGTGACTACGACGATTTTAAAAGACAATTTTGGCAAAAAAAGCATCAATGCTCTTTCCTTGATAACAGGTATAGGCGAAGAAAAAGTGCTTGAAGAGATTATAAGTGAATTGAAAAAGTGAGGTGTTATGAATGAGTGTAATAAAATATTTGCTAGACCTTGGAGCTGTTGTAATGCTTCCTATAATAATCTTCGTGTTGGGTTTGATTTTAGGTGAAAAGCCTGGCAAAGCTTTCCGTTCAGCATTAACAATAGGAATAGGATTCATTGGAATAAATCTTGTTATAGGTTTGCTTGTTAATAATCTTGGACCTGCGGCACAAGCAATGGTAAAAAACATGGGTGTAAAATTAAATGTCATTGATGTTGGTTGGCCGGCATCATCAGCAATTGCATTTGCATCGAAAGTAGGAGCTTTTGTAATACCATTAGGACTTGCTATTAATATCATAATGCTTGCTACAAGACTTACTAAGACTGTAAACGTAGATTTTTGGAATTATTGGCACTTTGCTTTTACTGGGGCACTTGTGGCAGTTGCTACAGGAAACTTGACATTAGGTTTGATCGCGGCAGCAATTAATGCAGCTATAGTATTGAAACTTGCAGACTGGACAGCAAAAATGGTTCAGGATTTTTACGGATTACCGGGAATATCGCTGCCGCATGGTTTTTCAGCAGCGTATGTTCCAATAGCTATACCATTGAATAAATTAATTGATAAGATACCGTATATTAATAAAATAGAAGCGGACCCTGATACAATTAACAAAAAGTTTGGCATTTTTGGAGAACCTGTAGTATTGGGTTTAATTTTAGGATTGATATTAGGTACATTAGCAAAATTCGACGCAAAGACAACTTTAAATCTTGGTATGTCTATGGCTGGTGTAATGTTTTTAATGCCGAGGATGGTAAAGATACTTATGGAAGGACTTATACCAATTTCTGAAGCTGCAAAATCATTTATGCAGAAAAGATTTGCGGGCAAGGAATTCTATATAGGGCTTGACTCAGCAGTTGCAGTTGGCCATCCTGCAGCAATATCTACAGCTTTAATTTTAGTACCTATTACGATATTGATTGCAGTGATATTGCCTGGTAACAATGTTTTACCATTTGGCGATTTAGCTACAATACCGTTTATGGTAGCGATGATAGCGCCTATCACAAGAGGAAATGTGTTCAGGTCAGTCATAATAGGAGCAATTGTAATTGGAGTAGGACTTTTAATTGCAACTAATGTTGCACCACTTCTTACACAGGCTGCAACAGACGCTGCATTTAAATTTCCAAGTGGCGCTTCTCAAATATCAAGCATTTGTGACGGTGCTAATCCTTTGACATGGATAATTTTAAAGATTATGGATTTGTTCTAAATATTGAAAAATCTTAATGGGAGTTTTTTAATACTCCCATTAAGATTTTGAAAATGTTATATTAAATAAGGAGATGATCTCTTGTTAGTATCATCAAAAGAATTATTTAAAATTGCAAGAAAATATAATTTTGCCATACCGGCTCCGAATTTTGTAGATCAGAACTCTATAAAAGCATATATAGAAGTCGCAGAAAAATTAGATTTGCCAATTATTTTAGCATATGCGGAAGCACATGAAGATTTCTTGTCATTTGATGAAGCAGTTTATTTAGGCAAATATTATGGTGAAAAGGCTAAAATTCCAGCAGTTTTGCATTTTGATCATGGTACAAAAAAAGAATTAATAGTCAGAGCTATAGATGAAGGATTTAACTCAGTTATGATAGATGCTTCTATGGACTCATTTGAAGACAATGTTAGAAAAACAAAAGAGATAGTCAAATACGCTCATTTGAGAGGAGTAGTTGTTGAAGCCGAAATTGGGCATGTTGGCAACAGTGAAAATTACAGAAATAACGACAATAGTGCTAGTATATATACTACCGTTGAAGACGCAAAAAGATTTGTTGAGCTTACAGATGTAGATTCTTTAGCAATTTCTATTGGCACTGCTCACGGACATTATAAAGGGGAACCAGTTATAGATTTTAACAGATTAAGAGAAATTAGGAATGCTGTAGATATTCCTTTGGTACTTCATGGAGGATCATCTTCTGGAGATGACAATCTTAAAAGATGTGCTACCGAAGGAATAAGCAAAATAAATATCTATACTGATTTGGTAACTGCTGCATGCGATAAAGTAAAAAACACTCAATTCAATGATTATTATGAGTTACTTTGTGCTCAAAGAGAAGGTATGAAAGAATGCTTAGAACATTATTATGATGTTTTTGAAACAAACAAATATAGAACAAGCTAATTTCATGTGAAGGGGTGATAATGATGAAGGGTATAAGAGTTCCATTTTTTGTAGTCAATCCCAAGTCATATCTTTACGGTGAAGAAAGTTTGCGATTGGCATTTGCTGCAGACAAGTTTGCTGAAGAATATGATGTTGATATATTTTTTACTGCGCCGTTTGCAGATTTATATTACATTAAATCTAATACAAAAAACATCAAGATTACAGCACAACATATGGATCCATTACTACCTGGACGAGGGATGGGCTATGTACTGCCTGAATCCATAAAATCATCGGGTGCTGAAGCAGTATTTTTAAATCATGCTGAGCATTCATTAAAACTATCGGATTTGGTCAAAACGATAAAAAGAGCGAAAGATTTAGAACTTATTACAATTGTATGTGCTGATTCTGTAGAAGAAGCTACAGCTATAGCTATGTTGGAACCTGACATACTATTGTGTGAACCAACTGATTTAATTGGTACAGGGAAAACCAGCGGTTATGAGTATATAAGAGAAACTACGAGAAAGATAAAAGATATAAATAGCAATATCTTAGTCATGCAGGCAGCTGGAATAAGTTCTGGAGAAGATGTTTATCAGACGATAATAAATGGTGCCGATGGGACAGGAGCGACAAGCGGCATAATTAATGCACCAGATAGAATAAAAATGTTAGAAGAAATGATACAGGCAATTGTAAAGGCAAAAAACGAATTGGGTTACGGAAGGAGGCCTTAGAATGAAAATCTATAAAGAACAAATTTATTTAACATCTCATGGAGGAACACCTAGCTTTTTTAATATAACTCCTTCTGTTAAGGAAATAATCAAAAAAAGTGAAATACAAAATGGCATCTGTGCTGTAATTTCTCCTCATACTACCTGTTCTGTGTTTTTTGAAGAATTTGTTCACGATTATACTGAAGATGGTGATGAATATCTGCAGGCTGATTTAAACAATGTCCTAAAAAAGATCATCCCAGATCAAGTTGAGGAAGGACAATATAACTATCCTGGTGAAAAACATTATGAAGCAGTATTATCATGGCCCGATGCAGAAGACTATCTTCCAAATGGTGATCGCTCAGCGCTTCTAAACTGTGATGCACATTTAAAGGCTACATTGATTGGTTCTAGCGAGATATTTGAAGTTGATAATGGAAAATTAGGGGTAGGACCAACAGGCTATATTTACTTTGTAGATTTTGATCGCACAAGATCACGCATTCGTAAATGTAAGATAATTGTATTGGGAGAATGATTTTTAGATTAAAATTATTATTAGTTAAAACGGTATAGAATGTCGAAAAATTACTTCATATGCAAAACTCCACTATAGGTGGAGTTTTAGGCTATATATTTTAATATCAAACATATGATTAAATTTTCATTCAAAATCAAGAATAGTTTACAAGAGGTGTTTATATGATAAAGTATATGGAAGCCGATCTGTTTTGCTTACACTGCAATAAAAATACTAATCACGTGATTTACTACGATGGTGATGAAAAAATCATTAGAATAAAATGTCAAGATTGTAAAACCGAGATAGAGCTAAAAGATGACTTTATATCAGAAAATAAAAACATTGGATTATTAGAGAAATCTTTCAAAATAACAGAAGAATTGATAAGCGAATTAAATAAATTATTATTTTCAATACCTATTAAAATTCTAAAATCGCCAAGTGATTTTAGAAATAAAAAGAATTAAAAATGTATTCACTGCGGCTATGATAGCCGTTTTTTTACTGTATTTCTACAACATAACTCGAAAGAATATCCTTTTTTAGTTTATCCCATATTTCGTCATCATAAATTACAATACCCTTTTCAATTGCTTCCACAGAAATTGGATTTTTTTTAAGATATAGTTTTTTAAATTCCTCAGTGCTATAGCCTTTTGGTTCGATTGCATCAAAAACATAATCATAAAGTAGTGTCATTCTTTCCTTATAATTAGCAGGCATTTTATCAGATATTAATATTACGTCAATATCACTGCTATCGTTAAAGTCCCCTCTGGCAACTGAACCGATTATAATAGCACACATAGGATGTAAAACATTGCTAATAATTTCTGAGTATTTCTTACCTATATCTATAAGATTATTCCTTTTCTTTTCCCTTATTATCATTGCTGGATTCATTTATGTATTCCTCCACATAATTTAGAATATTTTGAGCATATTCCAATGATATTTTAGCATCATTTTCATCATAATATTCGTAAGGACTTCCTGATGGGTAAGCATCCGGGTATCGTGGCTGAATGTAATCTCTGTCAAGTTTTCTAGCCCACTTATTATAATCATCAGGTTTATTAATTCCAGCATTATCAAGATCATTTGCTAATTTAACAAGTGAATGGCCTACTATAGAAATTCCAAACGCTCTTAAAAGTGCTTTAATAGCATATTCCGCAGCTTGCTGTGCTTTAAAACATGACCATGAATAATCTCCATCTTTATAATCTCTATAAGCTGATTTAAAAGTGTGAATTGCTTGATTAAACCATCTGTTATATTCATCCATATCCATACTGTTCACCACCAATACTATTTACTACTTTAATTATACTTTAACATTTTTGGATACACAACTACAAGTAGAGGATTAAATCTAAATTTTCGATTTTACGCTTTTGAAAGAAGTATATTGATTAGTACTTTTTATGAGATTATATAATTGAACAAAAACTCTTATAACTAATTTTTTATTATTTTCTTTAAATATAACTTGCTTCACTGAAAAAAGTATGTTATAATAATTTTAGGTGATATAAGATGAGACTCAGAATTGGCAATAAAGATTTAATAAAAGATATAAATCGTTCACTTGTAATAAATGAAATAAGGTTGAATGGTCCAATTAGCCGCACTGATATATCAAAGAATTTAAATCTAGGTTTATCAACTGTAACAAATATTGTAGAGGAGTTAAAAACACAGAAACTCATATTTGAAATTGGTGAAGCTGATTCAACCGGTGGAAGAAAACCTATATTATTAGAATTTAACTATAATTATGGATACACTATAGGCATAAAAATAGAAGAAAATAATTTGATTTTTGCCCTTACTAATCTTAATGCTGATATTATAAGAAGAAAAAAAGTACCATTTAAAAGAGGCTCGAATAGCAATGATGTTTTAGAGTTGATTATCAAAAATATAGAGGATTTAATAAAAGCAATACCAATGGATAGAAGTTTACTTGGCATAGGCATAGCTATATCGGGGCTTATAGATCAAAAAAGAGGACGGTTAATATACTCTGGAATGCTAAACTGGTCAGACATTGATATTAGTGGAATTCTAAAAGATAGATTTAATGTACCTGTATATGTAGATAATGATGTAAACGCATATACACTTGCTGAATTGTGGTATGGACAAGGAAGAACACTCAGCAATTTCATCGTAGTGACGTATGGCTCTGGTATAGGTTCCGGTATAGTAATTAATAAGCGTCTTTACTGTGGCGATTTTGGAGGTGCTGGCGAAATTGGACATATGGTTTTAGTAGCCGATGGCAGAAAATGTGAATGTGGGCAAAAAGGGTGTCTTGAAGCTTATGCTTCTGAGAATTTTATCATAGATTATATAAAAGAAAATATTCAATTTTTTAAGGAAAGTAAAATAAATATAGATGAGGAACTGTCTATTGAAAAAGTTTATGAATACGCTAAAAATGGCGATATGCTAGCTATAAATGCACTGAAGCTGTCTGCAAAGTATTTAGGTTATGGTCTTTTAAGTGTGATAAATATTTTCAATCCATCGACTATTATACTTGCAGGCGAAGGAATGGTAGCAAAAGATATTATTCTTCCTGTTGTAATTGATATTGTAAAAAATAATTTTTTTAAAATGCATGAGAAAAAAGTCCAGATCAGAGTATCTAATCTAGGTGACGATGCTTGGGAGATAGGAGCATCATTACTTGCAATTAGCAAGCTTTTTGAAATGCCGCTATATGAAGAGCAAGAAGATGCTTTTGCGGCATTTTAAATAAATTTTTTCAACATACTTTCTTCAATGAATCATAGATATGAGCATAATTAAAAAATCGATCAAAAATAAAAACCAGAATAGGTAGGTAATGTAAATGATAAAGGCTAAAAAATATACTTGAACATTTAAAACTAAATAAAAGAAAAAAAGAGCTGAAAAAGGGCATAAAAATCCTGTAGATAATTGATGGCAAAAATTGAGAACTAAAACATATAAAAATTAAGCTAAACGCTTTAAACCATCAAGAGATTTAATTTTATCGATATTACCTGATTTATATGCAACAATAGCAAGTGTCAATAAAGTAATATGGCCAAAAGTATTTAAATTACTTACAGAATCAATGTTTCTAACGTATGCCCTTTCAAAATCTAAAGCTTTAAAGCGGGAATTATATCTTTCTGATTCTGTCCTTAATTTATATTTGGATTTGAAATATATAGAATTTCTATCAATTGAAGACCTGTAATCAGTAGATATAGAAGTATATTTAATGCAACCCCTGTACTTTTTGCCATTAAAGTATTTGGGATGATGGCATGGGCAAAGAGAATCATTTTTAGACTTATAGTATTTACAACGATGTTTTTGCTTAATAAAACCATCGAAATACTCTTTACCATCTTTAATCATTGGAATACCTGCATCACAGACAACATGACCATCATCAGTTAATTTATGCGTTTTAGAGCCTCTCTTATTAAGAGGAATAAAACAATGACCATGGAGGGTGTCTCTCACAAAACTATAGACTTTCTTAACATCATAGCCTTTGTCAGCAATAAAATTGACACCTTCAAGATTAAACCAATTGTTGGTTTCAGATAAAAGAGGGATTGCAGCATCAAAATCGGGGATATTAGCAGGAGTGGTTACTTCAGCAATAGGAAGACCAGACAAAGAATCAATAATAATATGGTTTTTATATCCCCAATAAAATTCAAAATTTTTATTAGAAGAATCATTAGAAGCAGTATGAACACCAAGTCTACAATCCTTGTCAGACTTAGGCTGATTATCTTTAGAGAATTTATTTTTAGAAAAACACTTAGGATTATTGAACTTAGTATTAGCCTTAATAGGAGTAGAATCCAAAGAAATAGATTCACCAGAAATAAGGCCGAAATCCTTAAGAATATTAACTTGATTCTGCATAACATAAGACAAATATTTATGATCAAAATTTTTAAGGAAACGATCAAAAGTCCAATAAGAGGGCAACTTTTTAGTAATATCAAAACCGCAGAGGTGAGCAATAATAAGATTATTATTAAGATAATCAATGAGATCAGAAATCTCACCGAATTTCTCAGCTTTCATAACAATGATGGCTCTAAAGAGGGCATGACGAGAATAACCTCTAGGGCCAAATTTAGAAGGCGGGAATTCAGGAATGGAAGACAAATCAAGATTGCTAAATAAAGAAGTATAAAAATCAATTTTAGGTTGAGAAGTAAAAAGGTCAATAATGTTTAAAACTTGTTGAAGCTGGTACATGTAGGGTTTCCTCCTTTAATGTTTAATGATGCTAATAATACAATAATTCGACATAAAAGGCAGGAAATCCTACATATCAGATAAAAAATTTTCAGGGTGATAAGAAAAAAGCATATCTTAAAAATGGCTAAAATCAAGGCTTTTGAGATATGCACAAGTCTATCAATGAATCAAGTATAGGAGGTGATTTTAATTTTAAATTAAATTTTTCTGTCAAATTAAAATTTTAGGAGGGTATTGAGATGAAAAGTAAAAAGTTGTTGTCAGTTTTAATTGTATCAGTAATGATATTTTCTGTATTTTTATCTGGGTGTGGCAGTGCTAAAAACTCTAAATCAGCAGAGAACAGTTCTAATAGCAGTTCGAATGTAAACGAAAGTCAGTCTTCAGAAACTGTCACAATTACTTTTTGGCATACATTTAGTGATAAAGAAGATAAATTGCTGAAAGAACAGATTATACCTTATTTTGAAAAGAAATATCCTAATATAAAAGTTGATGCTAAAAGAATGCCTTCAACTGATACCTTAAGACAGCAGGTAATAACAGCGGTTTCGGGTAATGCTGTTCCAGACGTTATGAGAATGGATATTGTATGGGTATCTGGATTTGCTAAACTTGGGGCACTTCAGGAAGTTGATAATTTAGACGGCTTTGATGAAATTAAGAATAATTCATTTGCAGGTCCTCTAGCGACAAATTACTATAATGGTCATTATTATGGCATACCACAGGATACTAATACCAAAATTGCTTTGTATAACAAGACACTGCTTCAACAATTAGGATTGAATGAGCCGCCAAAGACTTTTGATGATTTGGTTTCAGCAGCAGAAAAATTAAAATCAAAAGATAAATGGGGTATTGGCATTGGCGGTACAAGTACATGGGGAATGGCACCATATTTCCTGTCACTTGGTGGTAAGGTTACAGATGATAAATATACAAAGGCGACTGGGTACTTAAATAGTCCAGAAAGTGTAGCTGCATTACAGAAACTACTTGATTTATATAATAAAGGATTGATCGCCCCAACAATAATCGGTGGTAAACCTGATTCTTGGGGTGGCATGAAAGGCAACAATTATTTAATGATTGATGATGGCCCGTGGTATTATAGTATACAAGGCGATTCTGTAAAAAACACGACAGTACCGGCTTTGTTTCCACAAGGTTCTGCTGGTAGTATTTCTGTAGTTGGTGGTGAGGATCTAGTTTTGTTTAAAGGTAGCAAACATCCAAAGGAAGCTTGGACTTTTATGAAATATATGTTTTCAGAAACACCACAAAAGATTTTGGCTAAGCAGGCATATCTAATACCTACTAACAAGGTCGTTGCAAATTCTGAAGAAATAAGTTCTGATCCTATTTTAAAATTATATGTGCAGCAAATGGAGAGTGCATGGCCTCGTACGCCAAGCCCAAATTGGGATAAAATAGATAAATCATTAAGTTTGGCTTTTGAAAAAGTATTTAGGCATGTAGCAACACCACAAAAAGCTTTGGACGATGCTGCGAGAGAAATTGATGTTTATTTAAAAAATAATTAATTGGTAAAGTATAGGGATTATGCTAGTGACATGATCCCTATACTAGGAGGTGAAATTGATTGTTATCTCAAAATGTTTCATTTAGAAATAAAAATCTTAGTCGTGGAATAAAGGAATGGTTGGATGTATTACCGTTCATAGGTATAGGATTTATTTTATTGGCTGTTTTTGTTATCTATCCACAAATTAAAAATATATATATGGCATTTACAAATTATAATATAATGCCAGGTCAAGTTAGCCCATGGGTTGGATTATTGAATTTTATAAAAATATTTCACGATGATAATTTTTTATTAGCATTTAGAAATACCATTCTTTACGGTATTGTTACTGTTCCTTGTCAAATGATTATTGGTCTTGTAATTGCCGTATTAATTAATAATTTGACTAGAGGAAAAGTGTTTTATAGGGTTATGATATATATTCCTGTAATTACGTCTTGGGTTGTGGTTTCATTAATATTTAAATATTTGTTTACGGACGGCAAGGAAGGACTGATGAATTTTTTATTGCTTAAACTGCATTTAATTGGAAGCCCTATTATGTGGTTAGAAAATACTTGGACCGCAAACTTAGTAATATGGTTATTAGGTGTTTGGAAAGGAATCGGTTGGGTTATGGTTATATACTATGCTGCACTTCAAGGCATATCAAATGATATATATGAAGCAGCAAAAATTGATGGTGCAAATCCAATTCAAGTGTTTTTTAATATTACAGTACCGTTAATAAAACCTACTACTTTTTATATTTTGATTAATCTTATTATTGGTGCTTTTGGTGTATTTATACAAGTAATGCTGATTACAGGCGGAGGACCGCTTGGAACAACCGATGTTCTGCTAAACTATATGTATAAAGCTGCATTTAGTGATTTCAACTTTGGATATGCATCTGCAATGAGCGTTATAATCGGCATAGTAATTTTAACATTGTCATTATTTCAAAAAAGGATTATGAGGTATAGCGAAGATAATCCTTATTAGAGGTGAGATTTATGAAAAAGATTAATTTTCCACAGTTATTTTTGCATATTTTCTTATTAATATGTGTAGCTGCTATGATAGTGCCTTTCTTATATATGATTTCAACTGCGCTGACAAAAGATACTTATATTATGCCGTATCCGCCTATATTAATTCCAAAGACATTTTATACGGGGAATTTTAAAGAAGCATGGCTATCTAATAATTTTTTCAGATATTTTTTAAACAGTTTATATATATCATTAATTAGCACAGTATTGTCGCTATTTATAGCTACACTATCAGCTTACGGCTTTGCAAGATTTAGTTTTCCAGGGAAAGAAATGCTATTTAATGTATATCTGTTTACAATGATGGTTCCAGGAGTTTTAAATATTGTGGCACAGTATACCGTAATCAATGGATTGCATCTTGTTGACACATATTCTGGGCTACTACTGCTGTACGTAGGTACGGGGATCGCCGGAAATACTTTCTTTCTTAGAGGTTTCTTTGAAAGCATTCCTAAGGAGTTAGAAGAATCAATAATAATTGATGGCGGAACGAGATGGACCATATACAGGCATGTTATATTGCCTCTCTCAAAACCGGCGCTGGCGACATTTGCAATTTTTGCTTTTGAAGGAACATGGGATGAATTTTTTGTTGCACTGACGTTTATAAAAACAGAAATAAAGCGCACATTGCCGATTGCGATTATGCTATTTCAGGGAGAATTTGCAACAAAATGGGGGCTTGTCTTTGCTGCATCATTAATTGCAGTTGTTCCAGTTATATTAATATTTGTTGTGTTCCAAAAGTATTTTATAAGAGGCGGCATTCAAGAAGGTGCAATAAAAGGTTAATCAAGTATTAGAAATTAAGTATTTGTAGCAATAAATTTTCAATTAAAAATGAAATATATGGAGGGGTTGAAGTGATAGAATTGCTAAATAAAAGTGTTGAAATAATCAAAGATAACCAATCGGAATATGGTTCGTTTATAGCATCGCCGTACTTTCCAACATATCATTATAGCTGGCTTAGGGATGGAAGCTTTATTGCATATTCTATGGATTTAATGGGTGAATATGAATCATCTGAAAAGTTTTATCATTGGATAGATACTGTAATAAAAAGATATGGTTATAAAGTAGAGAATATTAAGGAAAAGGTTAAAGATGGCAAGAGGCTTGTGACGGGAGATTTTCTACACGCAAGGTATACTTTAGATGGATATGAGGAAACTGAACAAGGCTGGGGAAATTTTCAGCTTGATGGATATGGGACTTGGCTTTGGGGATTGTCTGAACATATAAAATTGACAGGTAAAGAAGAACTTATATATAACTTTAAAGAAAGCATTGAATTGACAATAGAATATTTAAGTCATTTATGGAATTATCCAAACTACGACGTATGGGAAGAGAATGGCGACAAAATCCATACATCTACACTTGCATGTATATATGGCGGCATTAAATCTATTAATGAATTTTTGCATGATAAAAAATTGTTAACATTGTGTAATGAAATAAAGTCTTTCATACTTACTAATTGTGTAAGTGATGGGCATTTTGTTAAGTATATTGGAAGCAAGGATGTAGATGCTAGTTTGGCATGGATTCTGGTGCCTTTTGAAGTGGTTGAAATTAATGATGAAATTTTTATTAATACTGTAAAAAAAATAGAAAAGGAGCTTTTTCACAACGGAGGTTTACACCGATTTAAAGATGATACTTATTATGGTGGTGGAGAATGGATACTGCTTTCTGCATGGCTTGGATGGTATTATGCTAAAGTAGGGGAAATAGACGATGCTAAAAATATTAAAAAGTGGATAGAAAATCAGATGGATGACAATGGATATTTGCCAGAGCAGGTTTGCTTTCATGTCAACGATGATAGATATTACCCTTATTGGGTAAAAAAATGGGGTGAAGTAGCAAAACCATTGTTATGGTCTCATGCAATGTATATAGTTTTAATAAAAATGATTGAGGAGGTTTAAAAAGATGTTGATTAAAGATGTATATCCTTCTAAAGCACAATATTTGAATGGAGAAAATATAAAAATAATTGTGGAACTTAGCAATAAAGAATTTAAAAGTAAAAGTGGATATATTATTAGATGTGATATTTTCCATTTAAATGATAGAATATTGCAGTTTGAAAGTGATCTTAAAAATGAGGAACTTAAAGAATTTGAATTTAATATCAAATGTGATAATGAATCTATGGCAGGCTTCGGCGTCAATGTGTCTTTATTCAACGGTAATGAATTGATAGAAGGTGCGACGACTTCATTTGATGTAGTCAAAAATTTAATGTATGCGCCAAGATACGGATTCATTTCAGATTTTTTTGAAAGCGATAAAGATGATTACAACGATTTAAAAGAACTTAACAAATTTCATATAAATTTAATTCAGTTTTATGATTGGATGTATAGGCATCATGAGTTGATACCGCCGACTGAAAAGTTTAAAGATCCACTTGGAAGAGATTTATCTATAAATGTTGTTAAACAAAAAATTGAATTAGCTCATGAATATGGAATGAAGGCAATGGCATATGGTGCAGTATACGGATCTGAGTCGGAATTTTTTGAAAAGCATAAAGATTGGGCCCTTCTAAATAATAATGATGAGTATTATGAATTTGCCAATTTTATATATATAATGGATATTTCAAAAGAATGCGAATGGCATCAGCATATAATTAAAGAGTTTTTTAATGCAATTAAATTTGGATTTGATGGTATTCACATGGATCAATATGGATTTCCTAAAGAAGCAGTGAGTGTGAAAGATGGATTGAAAAGATTAAGACGGTTAAAAGATGATTTTCCTGAACTAATTAATGATGCGAAAAGTTATATAGAAAATAATGGATACGATGTTGAGTTAATATTTAATGCTGTAAATAATTGGCCTATTGATTCAGTGATAGATTCAAAGCAGGACGCGGTATACATAGAAGTATGGCCACCTAATGATACCTATCAAGACTTGTACAACCTGATTGCAAATGTGAAAAAACGCGGCACCACAAAGCAGGTGATATTAGCTGCGTATATGAAGCCATTTTCAAAATCTGAAAATACAAACATAGAATATGCCGAGAATGCTACAATATTGACTATGGCTTCCATATTTGCTTCTGGCGGGTTTCACCTTTTGCTGGGAGAAGAGAATGGCATTTTGACGGAAGGGTATTATCCTAATTATTTTAAGATTTCTGATAAGCGGTTTATTTGCGAACTAAGAAATTATTACGATTTTATAGTCAGGTATGAAGAACTTCTCTATGGATTTGACATAATTGATGATACAATGACATATACAGGTGGGATAAATGAAGAATATGTTTTTAAAGGAGCTAAATTTTCACCTATTGCAAAAGTAGATAGTGTTTGGACAATAATAAAAGAGAAACCAGGCTATAAAATAATTAACTTTATCAATTTTACTGGTATAAAAAATATGAATTGGAATGAAGGAAAAGAAAAGAGGCCGAACTTATTGAGAGATATTGAAGTAGTGGCCCTTGTAGTTGAAGATGTAAAAGAAGTATTTGTTGCATCACCAGAAATAAATCATGGTCATCCTCAGAAGATTTCGTATGAATATGTCACACATGAACAAGGAAGGGCCATAAGATTTATAATACCAGAGCTTTATATCTGGGATTTGGTATATATAACCGTGGAAGTATGAAAATTATGTTATAGGTTTTTGTAAATCTGCAATTTCTTTTTTTTGAATAAAAAGAGGCTTTGTATTATGACTTATTTAGTCAGTTATGCAACAGCCTTTTTTATTTTGATAAGTACTGAAGTCATAGAATAGGATAAAAAAGTCAAATTGTTGCTAAGTTATTAAAAAAATTTTTCTTTTTTAATAAAAATTAAGGAGGAATTTTTCAAAATGTGTCGAATATATTTATATTAAGAAAAAGAAAAGAGGAGATGCCAATGAAGGTATTAGATGATATAAAAAATGGACTAATAGTTTCATGTCAAGCACTTAGTAATGAGCCGCTTTACAGCCCGTTTATAATGGCAAAGATGGCTAAAGCTGCAGAAGTGGGAGGAGCTGTAGCTATTAGGGCCAATGGTTATGAAGATATAAAAGCTATAAGGAGAGAAGTGAAACTTCCTATTATAGGTCTTATTAAAAAAAATTATGAAGGATACAAGCCATATATAACACCTACTATAGAAGAAGTAAGTGCTGTTGTTAAAGCTGGCGCGGATATTGTCGCAATTGATGCGACTAAGTTGATTAAGCCAGGAGATATTTCAACAAAGGATCTTTTGAGAGAAATTAAAAAATTATATCCAAACATTTTGGTAATGGCTGATATATCTACTTATAACGAAGGAATTGAAGCGGAAAATTTAGGATTTGACATTGTATCTACAACACTTTCCGGATATACAGATTATAGCCCTAAAATTGATGGACCAGACTTTGAATTAATTGAAAGATTGTCAAAAGTATTAAAGGTTCCACTTATTGCTGAGGGAAGGATATGGACGCCTGAAGAAGCCATTAAAGCTTTAGAACTTGGTGCGTATGCAGTAGTAGTAGGTACTGCAATAACAAGACCTCAAGAGATAACAAGGCGTTTTGCTGAATCAATAAGAAAGGCGGTAAAATATGCAGGAGCAAAATAGTGTTGTATTAAAAATTAGAAGTGTATATAATTCATTGACAAATGCTGAAAAAAAAGTAGCTGACTATGTTCTTGAGAACTCGGAAGAAGTGCTTTATTCTTCAATAACAGAACTCGCAGAAAAAATTAATGTAGGTGAAACAACAATAATAAGATTCTGCAGGCATATTGGATTAACTGGCTTTCAGGATTTCAAATTAAATATTGCGAAAGAGACAACGAGCCCAGAAACAAGCATACACGAGAATATAACTTTTAGTGATACAATTGATGTACTTTTACAAAAAATAACTACAGAGAATACAATGGCTATTTCAAATACGACAAAAATGTTGTTAGTCAGTGAACTTGAGAAGGCTGTCGAAGAAATCATAAAGGCGAATAAGATAGAGATATATGGTGTTGGCGCATCTGGCTATACTGTACTTGATGCAAAGTATAAATTTATGAGGCTTGGCTTAAACGTTGATGCTAATTTAGATCCACATATACAGGCCATATCAGCGGTTAACCTTAAGGAAGGTGATGTAGCAATTGGAATATCTTTTTCAGGTAGTACAAAAGATACTGTAGAAACATGTAAGTTAGCTAAAGAAGCTGGAGCAAAAGTTATTTGCATTACAAATTATGCAAGATCGCCTATTACTGCAGTAGCGGATATAGTATTGCTAACATCTGCAAAAGAAACGCCATTAAGAAGTGGTGCTTTAACTTCTAAAATAGCTCAGCTTCATATACTTGATATTTTATATACGTGTATAGCAGTGAAAATGAAAGATAAAGCAGTTCAAAATCTAAACAAAACTGCTAAAGCAGTTTTAGATAAATTGTATTGATTTAAGGTGTTTATGAAATGAAAAAAGTTATTGGTATAGATATTGGTGGTACAAAAATTTTAGGTGGGGTTATTGGTTCAAATGGAGATTTAATTAAATTTAAAGAGACTTCAACAGATGCTAATTTAGGCAGAGATCACATATTGAAAAAATTATTCAGTGTATTAGATGATTTATTTGATACTGATATAGAAGGAATTGGCATTGGTTCAGCCGGTAGAATTAATTTTAATACAGGTGAAGTTATTTATGCTACGGATAATTTACCAGGTTGGACTGGCATAAATTTAAAAGAAATTATTTCTCAAAAATATAAGACAAAAACAATAGTTGAAAATGATGTTAATGCGGCAATTATTGGTGAAAATTGGCTAGGCTCTGCTAAAAGTTTTAAAGACGTTTTAATGATAACTTTAGGGACAGGTGTTGGGGGTGCAATAATACTAGATGGTAAATTGATAAGAGGAAGTCATTTCAGCGCAGCGGAAATTGGCCATACTATTTTGTATCCTGGTGGCAAAAGATGCAACTGTGGGCAAAATGGTTGCGTTGAACAATATATATCGGGTACTGCAATATATAAAAGATACAATGAAATAGTGGGTTCTAATTTGGTGAGTAGTGCGAAAGATGTTTTCAATTTGTATATGAAAAACGATAAAATATCAAAGTTAGTTGTGGATGAATTTGTAAAATCGCTCTCATTATTAATTTTTAACATAAGAAATTTTATTGATCCTGAAATAATCATTCTCGGAGGTGGTGTAACAAATTCAAAAGATCTGTGGTGGGAATATTTAAAATCGCAAATAAAATGTGATTTAAATATTTCTATCGCAGGACTTAATAACTTTTCGACAGTCTATGGTGCCGCAAAATTAATTTTAAATGAGGGGGTTGTTTAAAATGATTAGAAGTAAGATGTTGAAAACAGTAAGTATGTTGCTGGTGCTAGTGATGATTATAACAGCATTTACTGCATGTGGAAACAGTTCATCAAAGTCCAATTCAAATAATGCTAAGACTTCCAGTAATACTGCTGAAAAAATAACATTACAATTTTGGACTATATCCTTAAGGCCAAAGTTTGATAACTACTTTAATGATTTATTCGCTAAGTATAAAAAACTTCATCCTAATGTAGAGATTAAATGGACAGATTTACCATATGACGCAATTCAAAATAAGTTAGTGGCATCAACTGCAGGCAATGATGTACCAGATGTTGTCAACTTAAATACAGATATGGCATTGCAGTTAGCAGCAAAAGGAGCCTTGGTTGATTTAAATAAAGAAGCAACGGATGAACAAAAAAGTATATATATAAAAACATTATGGGAATCAACAAAAATAAAGGATGGGATATATGCTTTCCCATGGTATGGTGCACCTTCAGTTATGATTTATAATAAAGCGCTGTTTGAAAAAGCAGGAATGAATCCACCAAAGACATATGATGATGTATTCCAAATGGCGAAAGAATTTAAAGATAAGACTGGAGCTTATTTATATGTTCCAGACTATTTCCACAATGAGGCATACTGGGGGTATGATATAAATATACTTAACGAAAACAAGACAAAAGCTGCTTTTAATACACCTGATACATTAGCATTGTTGGAGAAATTTAAAGAATATTATCAGAATGATATTTTCCCGTTAGATGCAGAAGGTAACTGGACAAAAATGCTACAACTTTATTCAACTGGGAAACTTGGGCTTATAAATTCTGGAGCACAATCTTTGTCGCGTATAAAAGATGAGGCACCGGATATTTACAAAAATACAGATATTACGCAACCATTGGTAGGTAAAAGTGGAGTTATAGACAATCCAATAATGGATTTAGTAGTAATGCAAAAAAGCCAACATCATAAAGAGGCGATTGATTTTGCAAACTTCGTAACTAATGATGAAAATCAGCTTGAATTTGCAAAGGAAGCAAAAGTTTTTCCGTCGACAATAAAAGCATCACAAGATTCTTACTTCAAATCTGATACATCAACTCTAGAAGGCAAAGCGATATCTATTGCGGCAGATTTTCTAAGTAAATCAACTGATAAAACATTAGGTGTGCCTAATAGCGGTGACATAACATCAGAAATAATAAAAGAAACTGATGAAGCATTTCATGGACAAAAGACGCCTAAACAAGCACTTGATGATGCTGAAAAGAATGTAAATCAAATGTTATCAGGCCAGCAGTAGTAGTAATAATTTTGAGCAAGGCTTTTTAAGCCTTGCTCCATAAGGGGTTTTAAAAATGGAGAATAAGTTAAAGAAATCGCTAATAGCTTATTTATTTATTCTACCAGTTATGATTTTTCTTGTGATTTTCGTTTTTTATCCAATTGTGGCAAGTATACCATTAGCATTTTATGATTATTCTGTTGTTGGACAATCAAAATTTGTTGGGCTGGCTAATTTCTCAAGAGCTATACATGACCATGAGTTTTGGGTTTCAGTAGAAAATTCAATATTATTTGTTGGAGTTGTTCCACCACTTCAGCTATTGTCAATCTTATTAGCTATATTTGTAAATAGAAAGATAAAAGGTATATCATTTTTTAGAGTTTTATACTATATACCTGTTGTTACTTCTATGGTTGCGGTTTCAATTACATGGGGTTGGATCTTTGATCCACAAGGATTACTTAATACATTTATGATTAATCATGGTATTTTTAGTAAGCCCATATCTTTTTTAAATGATCCTAGATTTGCCCTATCATCATTAATGTTTATTACACTGTGGCAAGGACTTGGATATTATATGATGATATACCTTGCAGGGCTTCAATCGATTCCTAAAGAATTAGAAGAATCAGCTTATGTTGATGGAGCTACAAGAACTCAAGCGTTATACAAAATTACTATTCCGCTATTAAAGCCATATATATGGTTATGTACATTTATGAGCATTTTATCTGCAGTCAGAGTATTTGATGTTGTATATGTGTTAACAAATGGGGGGCCGGGAGACGCAACTATGGTAACGAGTGTTTATCAATTTCAGAAAGCATTTACGGATTTTAACTTCGGTTATGCGTCGGCGATAGGCTTGTTAGTCGCTATTTTGACAACGGCATTGAGTATATTGGTATTCATATATGGCGGTAGAAAAGGAGGAATGAGCTATTATTAATATGGAAACATTAAATAAAAAATCGGTAGATTATAAAAGAGTAAAAGCTATAAAAAAGATATTTTCATTAGTAATAACCTATTTAATATTGATAATAATAGCAATATTTTTGGCAGGACCTTTTATTTGGCTTGTATCTTCATCATTTAAAACGGGTCAAAATATTTATACAATGGATTTAATTCCACATCCATTTACATTGGCTAATTATATAGGTGTGATTAATTTTATATCAATACCTAAATATATTTTGAACACAGTAATAATAACAGTTTCAGGAATAGTGCTTGATGTTGTACTAGCTTCACTTGCGGCATATCCTTTGGCTTGTATGGATTTTTATGGCAAAAATTTAATATTCTCTGCATTAATTAGTACCATGATTTTGCCGGCTGCTGCAGGGCTAATTGTTAATTACCTGACTATATCAAAAATGGGCTTACTTGATACTTTAACTGGTGTTATTATCCCAGGTGCGGTATCTGTTTTTAGCATAATACTTTTAAGGCAATCTTATCTAACTGTACCAAGGGAATTAATTGATGCTGCGAAAATAGATGGTGCATCAGAATTTAAGATATGGTATAAGATAATGCTTCCGGAAGTTATGCCAGCAATCTCTACGATTGTAATATTTGACTTTATAGGTCTGTGGAATTCATTTTTGTGGCCTATAGTTGTGTTACAAGATCCGAATAAATATCCTTTAGCAACAGCTCTAAAATATTTGTCTGGCCAGTTTAATTATAAATTTGGCTATGTAGCTGCAGGAACAGTATTATCCATAATTCCAGTTATAATAGTATTTCTAGCTTTTCAGAAGTATTTCATTAATGCTGTTGCCGGTGCTATAAAAGGTTAGGAGGAGTAAGTTTGTATAAAGATTATTATCTATGGATAGAAATTCATGCTAACAAGAATATAATTCTCGACAATAAATACTTCGAGAAAATACTTGATAAATGTGTTAAATATGGAATTGGTTCTATTGTACTAAGCGTTAAAGATCCATCAAGTTTTTGCATATACAAAAGTGAAATAGCACCACATTATAGTTGTTATGATTCAGAATTTGAAAATGATAAAGATTATCTTGAATTATATATAAAACAAGCACATGATAGAAATTTAAGGATATATGCCGCTGTAGATGTCTTCTCGGAAGGAAATAAGGAAAATAAAAGCAATTTGTCAAAAGGCTATGAACACCCATATTGGCAAACATATCTATATGGAATTAATAATGAAGGTAAATCGTCCATAAAACCAATTACGGATATAGATGGATTAAAAACATTTGATTCTATTGACGACTTTTCTGACGTTTTTGTCAATCCCGTAAGAGAAGATGTACAACAGTATGAGGAAAGCGTGATAAATGAATTGATCAATAATTATGATATTGATGGTATTGTGCTTGACAGAGTCAGATTCATAGGACTTGCAGCAGATTTTAGCGAATATACTAAAGATAAATTTGAGGAGTTTATAGGAAAAAAAGCGTACAATTGGCCTACAGATATTTATGAACTTAAGGTAGATGATAATGGTGATAAACAAGTTATCTATGGTGATCTTTTTGGGGATTGGATAACTTTTAAGGCATCAAACATCAAAAAATTCATTATAAGAGTTAGAGAAACAATAAACAAATCAAATAAAAAAATTGAATTTATAGATTATGCAGGATCGTGGTATCCAATTTATTATCAGGTTGGAGCAAATTGGGCTAGTGAGAAGTATATACCAGAAGATTATCCGTGGGTAGGAAAAGAGTATTCAAAAACTGGTTATGCTGAATGTCTGGATAAACTGATGTCTGGATTTTATTATCCTGATGTAACAATAGATGAGGCGATTAAAAATGGTAAACCTGCATATTGGTACAGCGTGGAAGGCTCTGGCATAATGGCAAATAAAGTAACAATGAATGTGGTACCTATCATTGGAAGCCTTTTTGTGAAACAGTATGAAGGCAATCCAGAGAATTTTAAAAAAGCAATTGATATGTGTTTTAAGAAATCACAAGGCTGTATGTTGTTTGATCTAAGCTATATTGAAGATTATAATTGGTGGAGATTACTAATTGATTAAGGATGTGTCATAATGGATTATTATATATATAAAAATAATAAAATACCGATTTTAGATGATAAATATGATGTCATAATTGTTGGAGGAGGTACAGCAGGCTCTATAGCTGCAATTGCATCTGCTAGAGAAGGAGCCAAGACATTAATAATAGAAAAATATGGATTCCTTGGTGGATCATCAACTGCCGCTCAGGTTACACCAATGATGCATGTTAATATAAGTGGTAACCCTGCTTCATCTATAGATAAAGAGATTCGTAGAAGGCTTATAAATTATGGATATGGTGCAAAAGATTCAAGTGGAAACGACGGATGGTTTAATCCGGAAATGATGAAATTTGTTCTTGAGGAAATGTTATTAGAGTATAATGGTTTAATTTTGTATGATACTTTCTTTTTAGGCAGTATAGTAGAAGACTATACGATAAAAGGTGTATTAGTTCATAATAAATCAGGGATAAGTGCAATTTTTGGAAAGGTTGTTATTGATTGTACTGGTGACGCTGATGTAGCATTTTCTGCGGGAGTACCATGCTTTATTGGCGATGAAAGAACAAGCAAGAATCAGGCAATTTCTTTAAGATTTATGGTTGGAAATATTGATCTTATAAAATTACAGTCATTTCTTAGAGATCTTGGCCAAAATTGGGGATTGGACTACCCGCTTATTGAAACTGCAATGGTATGGAATAGTAATTTTCCACTTGAAAGTATTTTTAAAAAAGGTCTTGATGACAAGATTATTAATTATGAAGATGGAGTTTATTTCCAAGCGTTTTCGATACCAGGAATGTCCGGTGTAATGTCATTTAATTGTCCAGAGATACCGGCTATAAAGGATGTACTTAATGCAAAAGAAATATCTTATTCATATCAAAAAGGCAGAGAAATGATACAAAGACTTTATAAGTTTTTAAAAAAATATATACCAGGCTTTGAAGAAAGTTATATATTATCTGTTGCTCCTATGATTGGGATTAGAGAATCGAGAAGAATAAAAGGAAAGTATATTTTAAACATTGATGATTATAATAATAGATCAAAATTCAATGATGCAATTGCGAAAACGGCGTATCCAGTCGATGTGCACGGTATGAAAACCGAACTTAAGATTCTGCCTATAGAAAATAATGAATATTTTGAAATACCATTTAGATGTCTTATTCCACTAAATATAGAAGGATTATTAGTTGCTGGAAGATGTATATCTTCAACTTTCATAGCGCAATCATCAATAAGAATACAGCCAACGTGTAGAGCAACTGGTGAAGCCGCAGGCATTGCTGCTGCATATAGTATTCAAAAAGGCATAAAGGTCAGCAAGATAGACGGGTGTGAAATTAGAAAAATTATGCGTGATTATGGCTATGATATATAAATTTCAAATTTGAGAGGTAATATATTATGTTCGAAAATATAACAAAACAAGATATTGATGGGATAATAAAATTATGGGAATATAATTTTGATAAAAAATATCATATAGATAGAAACAGATTCATAAAAAATGTCTTTGATGATGTTGATTTTTATAATGATGGTTCATTTATTTTAAAAATCGACAACAATGTTGTTGGGCTCATAATAGTAAAATTAAATAATAGAAAAATTGAGGAGTATGAAAATTGTGCATGGTTGAATATGTTGCTAGTTGACGAAAAATTTAGGTATCATGGTTATGGAATGTCACTTTATAAACTCTCAGAAAAAAAGCTGATAAATTTGGGAGTTAGAAAAATCTTACTTGGTGGTGATATAAATAATTTCTTTTCTGGAATTCCTGAACCATCTCATGAAGTAGAGCGATTTTTTAAAGATTTGGGCTTTCAGTTAAATGAACCACATTATGATTTAATGGCGGATGTTTCGAAACTAGATTTTAGTAAACTTAATGTTAAGATAAATATGGATAGCAGTTATATAGTAAAAGAATTTCGATTAAATGAAATTAATGCTCTTAATGAATTTTTTGACAAGAATTTTCCTGGCAGATGGAAGCATGAAATCAATAATTATATCGAAAATGATGGCGATTTCCGAAATATAATATTAATGTGGTGCGACAGAAGTGTTATAGGATTTTGTAAGATAAATGTGGATGCAGATGGTAATGGATCGCTTGGGCCAATAGGCATTGATATAGATTATAGAGGTAAAAAACTAGGAAATAAATTATTACTTGAATCGCTTAATCTATTGAAAATGAGGGGAACGAGAAATGTTGTTATAGATTGGACAATTCTTAAAGAGTTTTATGGACAATTTGGATTTAGGCCGTATAAATTTTATAGGAGTGGATTTAAAGAACTGGGGGATAATAAATGAATAAAAAAGTAATGTATATTCCGCTTGATGAAAGGCCTTGCAATTATATTTATCCTAAAATGATAATGGATATAAGCGATATAGAAATGATTGAACCTCCATTAGACATACTTGGTAATAAAAAAAGTGCAGCAGATGTAGATAAACTTAAATATTGGATAATCAATAACATCAACGATGTAAGTCATCTTGTAGTGTCAGTTGATATGTTATTATATGGAGGAATTGTTCCATCTAGACTTCATAGAATAACATATAATGAGTGCATTAAGAGGCTTGAATTAATCAAAGAGTTAAAAACTATGAATAGAAACTTAAGAGTTTATGGATTTAATCTTATTATGAGATCACCATCATATAATAGTTCTGACGAAGAACCAGATTATTATGAGGATTATGGTGAGAAAATATTTCAATATGGGGTTATATCTGATAAATTAGAACTTAATGTTGCAACGGATGAAGATATAAGTGAATATAATAAAATTAAAAATCAAATTCCTATGGATGTATTAAATGATTTTTTAAACAGAAGGCGTGTAAATCACATAATAAATTTGAACGTTGTTGATCTTGTAAAAGAGGGGATAATTGATTTTTTGATTATTCCAATGGATGATTGTTCGAAGTATGGGTTTTCTGCAAGAGAGCGTAGAAAGATTATGAAATATATAAGTGACCTAGATTTGACAGATAGGGTATATTCATATCCAGGTGCAGATGAAGTAGGGTGCACACTAATCGCGAGGGTTTTTAATGAACTGAAGAATAGAAAACCAACAGTTTTTATAAGATATTCATCTGAAATAGGTTCTACATTAATTCCGAGATATGAAGATAGAAGTCTTAATGAGACAGTTAAATATCATATTATTTCGGCTGGAGGGGTAATAATAGATAGTAGCTCTGATGCTGATTTTATTTTGATGGTTAATCCACCATCAGAATTCACGTTAAGACTATCTGAAAGTTGGGATTCCATATTAAGCAAAATTGATATTATTGATCCAGAAAGAAATTTAAATGAATTTGTAGAAGCCCTCAGTTATTATATCAGTAAAGGTAAACTATGCTCTGTGGCGGATGTTGCAATGCCAAATGGCTCGGATAATCAATTAATGCAATTAATTAAGAAGTACAATTTACTAAAAAAACTTCTTTCTTATGGCGGATGGAATACATCTTCGAATACCTTAGGTACAGTTATACCACATAGTATGATTTCATCTTATTATTTTAAGAAAAATATATTTTCAAAAGACCAATTGATTGCTTCAGAAAAATTTTTATATCTTAGGTATCTTGAAGATTGGGGTTATCAACATTTTGTAAGATCTTCTGTAACAGAATTATTAGGCACTTATGGCCTTAATTATTTTACTCTAAAGGATAAAGGAAAATTAATATCTGATATTATTAAAAAGAAACTTTATGAATTTAGTGAAAAAAATTTAAATGATTTCCATTACAATTTTGATGTTTATATGCCTTGGAATAGGATGTTTGAAGTAGGGATAAAGATTGGAGGATGAAAATGATTGATATTGTACCAGAACCTAAAGAAATATTTTTCACTGGTTGCAAAAAGATATATAAAAAATTGGTAAATATCACAGTTGAAGAAAAAATTGATAATTTTGATTTACCTGAATTTATAAAAATAGTTAGAATGGATGGCGATTTAAAACTAAAGACATATAAAAATGAGAAAATACCAAGTGAAGGATATAGAATAAAAATAAAGGATGATATCTTAGTTGAATTTGGTGACGATAGGGGATACCAGTATGCTATTGATACTGTCTTTAATCTATTCAAGAAGAAAGACGACTATGTCATCGTACCTGAGGTGGAAATAATCGATTGGCCTTCATTCAAAATGAGAGGAATAATAGAAGGATTTTATGGCGAGCCATGGAGCTTTGAGGATAGGCTTGATATGATATCATTTTTGAGAAGACATAAAATGAATACATATTTTTATGCGCCAAAAGATGATCCATATCACAGAGAAAAATGGAGAGAGCCATATCCATTAGATTTACTTAATAAGTTGGATGTTCTCATAAATAAGTGCAATGAAAAAAACGTTGATTTTGTGTTTTCTGTTAGTCCTGGAAACTCTATAAAGTATACAGATGATTATGATTTTAAGCTTTTATGTGAAAAATACGATATTATTGCAAATAAAGGCGTGAGAAAATTTGCTTTGTTATTAGATGATATAGACTATAAATTAAAATATGAAGATGACATTGAAGAATTTTTGATACCAGGAAATGCACATGCATTTTTGTGCAATAAAGTTTTTTCCTATCTAAAAGATAAATACAATGATATTGAATTTATAATGTGCCCGACAGAGTATCATCAGGAAGAAGATTCTGATTACAGAAGAAATCTTAGGGAAAAACTTGATAAAAATATATTAGTTTTTTGGACAGGAATAGGTGTAACTGCGCCAACAATTACTAATTCTGATGCTGATTATATATCTAACATATATAAACATGAGCTTGTATTATGGGATAATTATCCTGTAAATGACTATTCCAAAGATAATTTATATTTAGGTGCTGTAATAAATAGAAGCCGTGAATTATATAAACATAATTGTAGGTATATATTATCAAATCCAATGAACCAAGCCGAAGCGTCTAAGATATCACTTATTACTTATTCATATTATATGTGGAATCCCGAAGCATATAACTCGTATATAGCTTTAGAAAAAGCTTATAAAGAGATAGGTGGAGAGGGCTGGGAACATGTCAAAGTTTTATGTGAGAATGCTGAAAATCCTCCAATGTGGCCTCTTGAGACTCGCGTAAGTAAGTTGATAAAAGAGTATCAACTAACAAAAGATAATATCATTTTGGAAGAACTTGGTAAGATATTCGAATCAATTTATGAATTGCCGGATAATTTAGAGAAATTTGTTGACAATAAGAGATTTTTGCAAGATATTAGACCGTGGTACAACAGGATAAAAATAGATGGTAAAATAGGAAGAATAGCTATAAACGTATTAAAAGGTAAAGAAAATATTGATGTTTTGGAAGAATTGTTAGATGAAAGCAGAAAAATTGAAAATAAATATTTGGATAAGATTGTATATGATTTTTATGTTAATATAATTGATAAATTAGGACGGAAGAAATAATAGGCGAATATTATTTATGCAACATATGCATCTGCAATAGCAATAACAAGGGAAGGCGCGCAAGTGTCAATTCCTGATAGAGATAAAGTTAACAAATTTATAAAAGAATATAGGGGTGTGTAGTATGCAGACAAGGTATTTGACAAACTGGGAGAGAGTGCAATTGGAATTAATTCAAGCCAAGGAAGAAGGAAAGGATATAAAAGATTATGATGAAAAAGTAAAATCTATTGAGAATGAACCATATGAAAATAGAGAAAAATATTCAGGTGCGCTCCTTGACGAATTGAATAATTTACCAGTAAAAGATGATTTCCCATTTAATGAACCAAATACATTAGAAGAGATAAAAAACAATATTTCAGAATTTCCCAAAATGGACATTTGTATTGATGATGAGATTATATATGATAAAATCTATGGTGCATGGTTAGGAAGAATAGCAGGGAATTGGTTAGGACAGCCATTAGAGTCATATAGTATGACTATGGGCAAAAATAACATTAAGGCTTTTTTGATAGAGATTGGAAAGTTGCCGTTAAATGAATACATAGATTTTAATTTGGATGATAAAATTTATAGAAAATTTAGGCTTGATAATAATTTAAAAAAGTATAGTTATAATGAAGGACATAGTCCAGAAGATGATGATATTAATTATACAGTGTTATGTCTTGAAATCGCAAAAAAATATGGAAAAAATTTTACTTCTGAAGATGTTGCTGAAGCATGGTTAAATAATCTTCCTATTTTACATACTTGTACCGCTGAACGAGTTGCATATTCAAATTTATGTCAACTTATTATGCCACCCAAATCTGCAATATATAGGAATCCATATAGAGAATGGATTGGTGCGATGATTAGGGGGGATCTTTGGGGGTATATAAATCCAGGAGATCCATGGAGAGCGGCAGAATATGGATATCGTGATGCTTCTATATCTCATACAAGAAATGGAATTTATGGTGAAATGTTTATATCTGCAATGTTAGCTTCCGCATATCTATTTGACAATCCTATAGATGTTATTAATACGGGACTTTCTGTAATTCCAAAAGAGAGTCGACTTAAAGTAGCTATACAGGATGTGATTAATTGGAGTAAAATTGAGCCTGATTGGGAAAAATGTCTTAATAAAATATATGAGAAATATGGTCATTATAATACTACGCATACAATAAATAATGCTTGTATAGTTGCTTTATCATTAATTTATGGCAATAAAGATTTTGGAAAATCAATATGCTTAGCTGTAATGAGTGGATTAGATACAGACTGCAATGCCGCTACAGTAGGTTCAATTTTAGGGCTTATGATTGGTGCAAAAAAATTGCCTGCTAAGTTTATACAACCTATATGCGATACTGCAATGACAGGTGTTTACAAGTATAATGTAGTTAAGGTTTCAGATCTTGCAAAAGAGACGTTAAACCTTATTAAGAAAGATTAATCTAAATTGTAAAATTTCCATCCAACCACCTCTTCTCATAAGAAGTGGTTGGAGTTTTCATCTTTATGCATGAAATATAGGTGTCACACCTTTAGCGATTTCTTTTAGATGATTTATTTCATCCTCTGTGATCTCTTTAAAGTTTTCTGCCACTTCCAGTGCCAATGGGAAATACGATTCATCTCCAGGAGGTATTGCAGCAGTTATTGGCTGTGATAATGTAAATCTCAATGCCAGTTTTGCTACCTCTTTATCTTCAATTGGCGTATACCAAGTTTTTGGGTGCGATGTATCATTTTGAGATTTCGTTGTAAATGCCATTGCCTTTATGGCAAGCCTGCCTATATTTTTTGATTTTGCCTTTTCAATAACTTGTGGTCCAAAATTGCCATTAAAATAATTTACAAAATTAACAGGAAACAATATTGTATCAAAATCATAGGCATCTAAAAGTTTCAATGCAATATCAACAGAATGTGCTGAAAACCCAGTATATCTTATTTTCCCATCTTTTTTAGCCTTGTCTAAAAGCTCCAGCACACCGCCTGGGCTTATAGCTTTATTGTAATCATCTTCTGTCTTCATTTCATGCAATTGATAGAGATCAAAATAGTCAGTTTTTAATCTTTTGAAAGACTCTGTCATTTCTTTTAAAGCACTTTCTTCTGTACGGCCGTCAGTTTTACAAGCTAAAAATACCTTATCTCTTTTGCCGACCAAAGCATTTCCAAGTTTAATTTCTGCATCACCATAACTGGGAGATACATCATAGTAGTTTATTCCCTTGTCATAAGCGTATGCGACTAAATCATTGGCTTTATTTTGCTCCATATTCATGACCAGTATCCCGCCAAAACCTATGATTGAAAGTTTTTCGCCAGTATTTCCTAATACTCGTTTAATCATTTATATCACTCCTTTAAGGATATAATATAACACAAAAATAGCAAAATCAAGTTATGCATGAATTTATTACCTTCTTTAGAAAATACACTATTAATAATATAAGCGGTACTATAACTAATAAAGGAACATGAACATAAAGGGCCATTATAGGAAGCTCCACAGGTATTTGAATAAAATACGACTCCGCTGTGACAATTGATAAGGCATAGACAATTGTAGCAGTGGGAATTATCAAAAATTTATATTCCTTTATATCAAAAACAGATTGGCAAGCTTTCAAACCGGCAAAGGCAAAAATGATTATCTTGATTAAATTGCCTATTATCATAAGGGCTATGTATAAAGAATCCAAACTTCTTAAAAAGCCTAATGTGATAAGTCTTGTTACAGTGTAAAATGGGAAATTTACTCTTGATGCTTCTTTGACGCCTATGGCAGATATTATGTTTATATCATTGAATGCAAGTAAAATTCCAGTAATCAAATAAACGAGAGAAGAGTATTTGAATAAATCTTTGCTGCATTTTATTTCTGGAAATATCATCATAAAAACAAACATCTCTCCAAAAGGAAAAGTAAGTATACGTGGATATGCTGCTTTTAATACTGGCATTATTCCACCTTCAAATATTGGGAAGATTTTGCTAAAACTATAACCAGGTATTGTAAAAGCAAATATGAAAATGATTGATATTAACGAAAGAAAAAAAGGCAATAGGATATTAGCTACATTTAATGTCACACTTATGTCGAACAGCAAAAAGTATGCAGTCACAATCATCAAGAAAATGGCAATAATTTTAATAGGTGCTAAAGGAAATATGCTGCTCGTACTTAGCTCTAGATAATCCCTCGTGACGCGGGCCGCCATATAAAAAAAGTAAAACATGTAGATTATTGATATTATCCTTCCAATGATTTTTCCAAAGCTTACTTTTAATATCTCAGTTAGATTGATATTGTATGTGTTGTATAAAAAAATGTACAAATACAAAAGCGGTAGTGCTGAAATCATTGCCAATAAAACTGCTATCCATGAGTCCTGTTTTGCCGATATTCCATGTGCAAATAAAATAGTGTTTCCTATTTCAAATAAAAACATGGCAGAAAAAAGTTCCTTAATTGTGACGCTTTTCATATACAACATCCCCACATTTCAATACTGACATTATTAGTTTTAAATGTTAATTAGAAATTATTCGAAGATTTGTAAAGATATTTGCGTGACTGAAATTTCTTGACATATGGAGTTTTAAAAAATAAAATTGTATTAATATTATATTTGACTGGGGGAGATATACATGTATTGCAAGAAATTAATAGGAGAAAAATGTTATTTGTCACCGATGAATGTAGATGACTACGAAAAGTACACAGAATGGGTAAACGACATGGAAGTTGCTGCAGGTATGCTTTTTGCATCACAAATTGTTACTAAAGAAAGAGAAAAAGAAACTATAGAAACATTGTCAAAAGAATACAATTTTGCCATAGTAGATATTAAGACGGATCAGCTTATTGGCAATATCGGATTTCCTAAAATAGATTACATAAATGGAGTTGCCGAGGTAGGATTATTTATTGGAAACAAAGAATTTTGGGGTAAAGGCTATGGCCAAGGTGCACTTAAACTAGCACTTGATTTTGGATTTAATATCCTCAATATGCACAATATTTATTTAAGAGTTTACTCCTACAATAAACCGGCTATATCTTGCTACAAAAAAGTTGGCTTCAAAGAGGCAGGGAGGATAAGAGAAGCAAAAAGAATAGCAGGTGAAAGGTATGACGAGATAATCATGGACATTTTGGAAGACGAATATGAATCAATTTATATCAAAAAAATTATAAGCGAAAAAAATTTTTAAAACGTATATAAGATTTTTAAACTTCCCCTATATTATAAGTGAAACCGAAAATAAAATATAGGGAGAGGATATAGATGTTAGGGATAGATTACATATACGAAAATTTAGACAGTCTTTCGGGAAGTGAAATAAAGCTTTTGCTATTTCTGCTAAAGTATGCTGATAAATTTCCTGTACATATTACTACAGACGAATTTCAAAATGGCAAACTTGACGATGCTAAAAAGAGGCTGGACAATGGCACAGGTTTATCAGCCGGTGCGATTTCTGAAACAATAAAGAAGTTGATCGACAAAAAGCTTATTGTATGCTTTATTGACAACACAGACTTAGGCAGGATAAAAAAGTATTACATGATTTCAAAAAATGAAAGTAACAAAAATTTGACGTATGCCTATGATAAAGAGACTTGCGAATATTTAACATACGAAAATTGGCTTAAATCACTTAATATAGATGGCACTTCAGAAAGCGAAACCACATCACAATTTAGTAAACCCGAAGGTGGATCGTCATTTTCTGAAACCATTGAAAAATCACCAGTTTCAAAAAGTGACGACATATATACTATGAGTAGTATTATATATAAATCATATCAATCAGATAGATCGATTGAAAAAAATAATATGATAGATCGATCTATCAATCATGAGGATTTTTCTACCGTAAAGAAATTTGAAGATGAGAGGCAGAGTACATCAAAAATAGTCAAGGCGAAAAGCGAATCAGCAATACCAAACGCCTTGATAGATACCATTAAAAGCAAATACAATCTTAGTGGCGACGATATGAAGGTCTGTCTTTCTAGAATGAAAGGGAAAGAAATAAAATATCCAGCAAAATTTTTAGAGAAAGTGGCGGAAAATTACGTTAAAGAAAAAGAACTATTTTCACAAATAGAAGCAACAAAACAGCCAAAACGTGATTATGAAGTGCCACGAAACTACTTTAACTCATATCCCCAAAGAAAGTACAACATAGAAGAGCTTGAGAGATACCTTTTGACAGGTAGAGCTAGTGACGACCACGTATTTCCGTCGTATACGTAAGAGACTATTTGGCTTATGAGCAAGTGCAATTTGCTAACTTATGAGTTAGTAACTTTAAAGTTGACTCACAAGTTAATTGATATTTTTTTGAATAAAATTTATTTTAGGTAATACTATGCCCTTAAATATTGTAATATTTTTATAGAGATGATTTTGTATTAATTTTTATACTTAATAAAAAATGATATTCCATTACCATCTTAAATATTAAAATATTTTATGGATATGCAGGAAAGAAATGACTTATATCGAATTAATAATAAAGACCTAAATTAGTTTTAAATTATTTGAGGAGATTTTAAAATGAATAAGGAATTTATTTTACATAGAATAAAACCTTATTTAGATAAAAACAATGCAATTAGCGAAGATGATTTTGACAAATTGTTTTCAATGTTTGATTTGCACCAGCAGTACGAGATTATAAATGTTTTAATAGATGAAAATATCGAGATTATTTATGATGACAGCAATGATTATAGTAAAAATAATGCTTCAATCAGACATGATAATGTGCCTGCAGGAAAAATAGAGTGTCTAACGAATGAACAATTATGCATATTGTACCAGCAAGGCAATAGTTGGGCTCTGGAAGCACTTGCGAACCGAAATAAAAAGCTTGTAATGAGTCGTGCATATAAATATTTTAGAAAATATGAATTATGCCTTGACGAAGAAGACCTTGTACAGTATGGTTATTTAGGTCTAATAAAAGCTGCTGAACGTTTCGATGTAAAAAAAGAGGTTAAATTTGTAACATATGCGGTATGGTGGATAGATCAAGCTATTAAAAGAAATATTTGTGATTATGGATTTATCATAAGGTTACCTACTCATTATTTTGATACAATCAATAAAGTTTTAAAAGTATTGAGCAATCATTATGAGTTGTCAAAAGAGCAGATTAAGAAAATATTGATAGAAAATAATATAAAAGAAGAAAAATATAATGAAATTATGTTTATTATAAAAAATTTGCTGTCTGTCGATTCTTTAAACAGATATGTTGGACAAGACATGGAAGATGATGACACTGAATTGCTTGATTTTATAGTCGACAAAACAAATCCAACAGTAGAAGAAGATGTTGATTCAAAATTATTGAAAGAAACTATCAATAATTTATTAGATACATTAAAAAAGAGGGAAAAAGAAGTTATAAGAATGCGATTTGGATTAGATGGTGGAGATGGAATGACATTAGAGCAAATAGGTAAAGAATACAATATCACAAGAGAGAGAATAAGGCAGATAGAGAAAAAAGCAATTAAAAAGTTGAGACATCCTTCTAGGTCAAAGAAATTAAGAGATTTTATATTGAGGTGAAAAACAATTGATAAACTTAAAAGATCTTATAAGCGAAATAATACAAAGCTATTTAAAAGATGATGAAACTATTATAGTCTTAAAGGGATTTAGTATAAAATTGTACGATAATAACATCACAATAGACATTGATGACATATTAAAAAATGATAAACTAAAATACTTCAATCTAATAAATGAAAGACGAGTAATTACTTATGAGGAATATTTAATCCTCTATTCGTTTATAATATATAAATTCAAAAAAATAACAATTCTTGAAAATAATATATACATAAACTACTTTCCTTTATACGTTGATATTCCGGAATATATAAAAAAATCTTTGCTGATTAACTTTGATGAGGATAATGAATCAGATGAAGAAATCGGCAATTTATCAGATTATATAGCAATATATAGTAATTTTAAATATATCAATGGTAAATATTATGTCGTATACAATAATATAATTTCTGATGAGAAAGAAGAAAAATATCCAGTATTTACAAAGGCTGATACAAAAATTGAAAAGGAGGTTGTGACGTCTTTAGATAAATGCTACAAGTTGGATACTGAAGAGAGCTACGTGACTTTTTTAGACGACATCATAGAAGGAAAAGTAAAAGATATACATATATTGGGGGACTGGCACAACGCTTATAATTCATATTTAGATAAGCTTCAGATTTTAAAAAACATATATGAAAGTGACATAGATATTAAAATTGGGTATGTTAAAGATAGGGAAAGACCGGTAACAGTCAGAAAAGAATACTATGAAATATTGAAAAAATATTGGGGGAAAGATGCATTTAGAAAAATTAAAATGTATGACATTGATAGATTATATATTAAAGAAAAAGTCGTAAAAAGTGTATCACAAGGTGAAATAATTGAAAGAATAGTTGAAGAAGTTGAAAAATGCTATAGAGGGGAAAATTATAGAGACATTTTTGTAACTGCACCTACTGGTTCAGGAAAATCTGCTATGTTCCAGATTCCTGCTATCTATTTAGCAGAAAAATATGAACTTTTTACTATAGTGATTTCACCACTGATAGGTCTTATGAATGATCAAGTTTATAATCTAGATAAGAAAAATTACAAATATGCAAGGACAATAAATTCAGACATATCACCTATAAAAAGGCAGGAAATTATGAATGAAATTGCCGATAAAAAGTGCCATATATTGTATCTTTCGCCTGAGTCGCTTCTCAGCAAAAGTGATTTAGAACAGATAATAGGAGATCGTCAGTTAGGTCTATTAGTAATAGATGAAGCCCACATAGTTACAACGTGGGGCAAGCAATTTAGACCTGATTATTGGTATTTGGGGGATCATTTAGATAGAATAAAAAAGTATCAACGCAAAAATGGCAAACCAAACTTTGTAATAGCTACATTTACTGCAACTGCTATTTATGGCGGTATGGAAGATATGTATGATGAGACTATACAAAGCCTTAAAATGTTAGATCCTATTACTTACCTGGGCTACGTTAAAAGAAATGATATAAAAATAAATATAGAGAAATCTGAAGTAACAATTACTCAAAAAGATGAGTATGAATTAAATAAATTTGATAAACTTATAGAGAAAATGAATAAATCATTGACACTGGGACAAAAAATGCTTATATATTTTCCGACGATAGCGCTGATAAATAGATTTTATGAGTACTGTATAGTTAACAATCTAGGGAAATACATTACCAAATATCATGGCAGGCTCACTCCATACGAAAAAAGGGAGAATTATACTAAATTTAAAGAGAATAAGACTCCTGTAATGTTAGCAACAAAAGCATTTGGCATGGGGATTGACATTGACGATATTGATATAATTGCCCACTTTGCACCAACAGGCAATGTATGCGATTATGTGCAGGAAATAGGTAGAGCTGCTCGAAAGCTTGAAATGATTGGAGAAGCATATTACAATTTTATGAGAAATGATTTTAAGCATATAAATAAATTGCACGGCTTATCAACTGTAAAAGAGTATCAACTAATTAACGTCATAAAAAAAGTATATGAACTTTATCTGCAAAATATAAAAAATAATTTCAATAAAAAATTGACAAAAAGAAGAAATGCTATGCTGGTAGATGCAGAGTCTTTTCAGCATATATTTGAGAATCCATTTTTTGATGAGGAAGATGGAATAAACAAAGTAAAGACTGCAATGCTATTAATACAAAAAGATTTCGAAAGAAGATTTGCATTTTCACCTTTTAATATTAGACCTATACCATTATTTGAAATAGGATATTTTAAGATAGATCCCAAAATACAAAAGGCTATAATTGAAGAATATGGTGATGTATTGCATGAAGAATACGATTATCCTGATATTTGCTCTGTCAATTTAAAAAAGATATGGGAAGAAAATTTTTATGAGAAATATTCATTTCCAAAGTTTAAATATATGCTTTATTCAAGGGATCATGAGCTAGACTTTGAACATAAGAACGAAATGCGGCATGCACTGTGTGTCGAAATATATTTCAAAGATAGTAATTATTTAAATATGTACAACAAATATATAAATGCTGTAAAAGATATTATATATAATTCTGTAAGGGAATCAAAATATTACAAGATAGATGGTAAAGGCGGGTTGGTCGACTTATTGATGACAAAGATTGGCAACAATGAATATAAAGCAAAAAGCATAGTTGAATCTATTATTTCTTCTATGTCTATTTTCCAAAGGGATTACAATAAAAATATACATAGTAGAATTTATACGGTTAAACCATTAAAGACTGGAGAAATTGAATACAGATTTATGAGCGGTGTTGCAGAGTACTTTAGATGGATTGATAGAACATTTAACTATATAATAAACAATGTTGATGAAGGGAAAATATATTTGGTTGACGACATCGAGAATGGTAATATAAAAGAAATGATGCTTATTTTAGGATTGATGGAATCTTTAGATTTATTGATATTTAAAGCATTGGGTGGGAAAAACAGCCAGATATATATTTATGTAAATCAAACTAAAACGATGAAAGAAATAATAGAGAAACCCTATAGGTATAAAAATAAGCTATTAGAGATAATAGGGGAAAGGCATAAAATATCAGTTGCAATGCTTACTTATCTTTTTGATGGAAATTTCAGCAGCGAAGAATTTTGGGATCTTATAGAAGATTACTTTTTGGGTATATTACCAAAAGAGATAATGTGATTAGTGTGGCTTAAGATTTTTGCCACATTTTTTATTTTAAGCATTTCCTGACACAACATGGAAAGCCATTGTGATAAGATTAATATGCAAATAAAATAAATGGCAACTTAATGATTCTATTATAATCATATAAAGAAAGGGAGATCTATATGAAAAAAGCAGACGGTATTATTTCATTGATAGCAGGAGTTATAAGCATATTTGCAGCTATAGCAACACTGCTTGTAGGCGGAGCTGGATCAGCATTTCAAGCGGAAGGATCAAATACAGTAATAGGACTTGGCTGGGGTGGAGTTGTATTCTCATTCCTAGTAGTAATATTTGGAGCAATAGCTATTGGGGCAAAGAGTAAAGCTGCAGGCATCCTATTAATCATCTCTTCAATTTTAGGTGCTATATTAGGTGGGACATTAGTTGCAATCTTTATGGTGCTTTCACTTGTTGGAGGAATTCTGGTTTTGATTGGAAATAAAAAAGAACCAGAAGACAGTACAAAGTCATGTATTTACAAGTAAAACTTTCGACAATATCATAGAGTCTAAATAGGCCTCAAAATAAAGCTCACATTTAAGGTCCATTGCTTTTTATGTGAGTTTTAATTTAAAGAGTTTATCAAAAACTTTAAAATAATTGAAGGAAATTGCAGATTTACGTAGAATTATTAACTTATAGGTAGAAAAGGGGATGATTATGTTACTATGTGAGAATATTAGAGACGCATTGGCTATTTTGCAAAATGAATATCATAAATTGATACTAGTTTTGACTCTATTAGATGATAAGGCAGAAGTTGTAGAGAAAATATCTAATAAGTATGCATATGATGTTTTGAATGTAAATCTTAGATTATCAGAAAAGTTGATTAGCGTTCCTATATCTGAACGCTGGCTACATGTTGATGAATTTTTTTCAAGATTACTTAATGACTATAAGACGGATGTGATTGTATTAAATAGCATAGAGATGCTATTTGAAACCCATTTAAAGGTTGATCCATTGCGGCTACTGAAAAGTGTGAGTAGGTACAGAAAGATTATAGCAATCTGGACAGGCGATTATACAGACGGTGTGTTGACGTATGCAGAGCCTTCACATCCAGAATATAGAAGATATAAAAATGATGATCTTGATTTCATAATGGTACGCAGCAACTGCATATAGAAATTAAATTAAAGGGAGGATTCAATGTGAGATACGGTGATCTTGTACATTACGATCCAATTGAGACAATAATTAATTTGAAAGATGCTGATGATGAAGAAAAAGCGGCTGCCCTTGTTAAATCATATGTGATGTCTGATAATATGGCAGAAAATATTATTAATATATGTATTTCACAGTTGCAATTTGATGAAACAATTGACAATAAGGGGCTTTTTATCGTTGGTAATTATGGCACGGGTAAGTCCCACTTAATGTCTGTTATATCATCAATTGCCGAAAATGAAAAATTACTAAAATTTGTAACAAATGATAAGTTTAAAGATGGCATGAGGAGGATAGCTGGAAAATTTAAAGTTTTAAGATTTGATATTGGCTCTACAGACATGCCATTGAGGGATATAGTTTTGTCTAAAGTTGAAGAAAATATTCATCAGCTGGGAATTGAGTACAATTTTCCGCCCATGAATAAAGTAGCAAATAACAAAGACTCGTTCATGGAAATGATGGCTCTATTTGAAGAGAAGTATCCAGGCAAAGGCTACCTTATTGTAGTTGATGAGCTTTTTGACTTCTTAAAAACAAGAAAAGAACAAGAGCTTATTAAAGACTTAGCCTTTTTAAGGGAAATTGGAGAAATAAGCAAATCAACGAAAATTAGATTTATGTCTGGCGTGCAGGAATCATTGTTTGACAATCCCGGCTTTCAATTTGTAGCAAGGACGATATTAAAAGTAAAAGATAGGTTTGAGCAAATAATTATAAAAAGAGAAGATATATCATATGTCGTGTCAGAGAGAATTTTAAAAAAGGATGAAAAACAAAAGGCATATATCAGAAGCCATCTTGGAAAATTTTCAAGTCTATATAAAAATATGGCTGAAAGAATGAATGAGTTTGTAGACTTGTTTCCTATTCATCCAGCTTTTATAGAAGTATTTGAAAAAATTTATATAGCTGAAAAAAGAGAAGTTTTAAAGACGATCACGAATCTTATAAAAAATATAATTGATGAAGAAGTAGCAGAGGATATGCCGGGAATCATATCTTATGATGCGTATTGGGATTTTATTAAAGACAATATGTCTATGAGGACGAATCCAGATATAAAAGATGTTATCGATAAAAGCAGTATAATAGAAGGAGCAATTTTGCGCTCTTTTCCAAGGCCACAATACAAAGATAGTGCAATAAAGATTATAAACGCATTAAGTGTATATAGGTTGGCTACAGGCGACATACGAACGCCAATTGGAATAACAGTTGATAACATAAAAGATGATTTATGCTTATTTATAAGGATCCCAGAATTTGAAGAAGATTTCTTAAGGACAACAATAGAGACAATAATGAAAGACATAATACGAACTGTAAATGGCCAGTTTATATCCTACAATCAAGATAATCAGCAGTATTACATTGATATGGTGCGAGTTGGAATAGACTATGATGTTATCATACAAGAAAAGGCCGAAAAACTAGACGATGATACTTTAAATCGCTATTACTTTGAAATATTGCTAAAGGTTCTTGATTGGAACGTGAAAGAATATGTGCCAAATTTTAAAATCTGGGAATACAGCTTAAAATGGCTTGATAAAAATATTGAGAGAGATGGGTATCTCTTTATGGGGTCTCCAGATGAGAGATCAACAGCACAACCACCGAGAGATTTTTACATATACTTTTTAAATCCATATTCAATAGATAATAGGAAATATATTGAAAATGGGAAAAAAGATGAAGTGTTTTTTGAATTTACTAATTACGATGAAAAGCTGGAAAGTTTGTTAAAGTCTTATTCTGCATCAATGATTTTATATGATAGTTCAGCAAATGACGGCAAGGCTATTTATAGCAGCAAAGCTGATGGCTTTATGAAAGAAATAGTTAAATGGATAAAGACAAATATAGGAAATTGTTTTAGTGTTTCACATAATGGAGTTACAAAGAGAATTTTGGACATGGCAAGGGGTACAAAAAGAGAAGACGAGACGATAAAAGATTACATAGATTTTGTTGCTTCATCTTGTTTGTCATTTTACTTTGCTGATAAATATCCAGATTATCCAAAGTTTAAAGTTATTATAACGAGAGATAATAGAGAAGCTATGTTTAAATATGGGCTTAATTACATTGCGGGGCAAAAGTCTGAGCATGGAGCAAAAATACTTCAGACATTTGACTTAATCGACAATGATGGAAATATAACAGTTGAAAATTCAAGATATGTAAAATATTTTCAGGATATAGTGAATAGCTTGCCTGAAGGCAAAGTCTTAAACCACGATGATATTTTTGTTTTGGAAAATGAAGTTGAAATTGATAGAAAGTTTAGATTAGACGGAGAATGGGTAGCTCTCATACTTTGCACTTTAGTGTATAATGGAGAAATTGCAATTACTGTAAACAATAAGAAATACGATGCTACTATGCTATCTGATTTAGTAAAGTTAGCTCCAAATGATATTGTCAACTTTTCTTTTTGCGATAGACCAAAGGGGATTCCGATTAATACATTAAAAAGACTTATGGAGATTATTGGGCTGCCAACAGGAACTATTTCAAATCCAGAAAAGCAGGTAGAAGCAATTAAAGAAATGAATAAAAAATTTGATGAATTAATTAATGAAGCGCATTCTGTAATTCAGTATGTTACAAGCGGTAAGACGATTTGGGATAAGCTGTTATTTAATGATGCTGAGAAAAAGTCATACAAAGATGAATTGAACGGTTTTATATCATTTTTAAATACTCTTAAGAGGTTTAATACGCCAGGGAAATTGAGAAATTTTAGGTATTCTAAAGAAGACATTGAGAGAGAATTTGCTGCATTGAAGTTGATAAATAGAATTCAAAAAATAATGAATTTTGTTAATAGCATTGATGCTTACGTAGTATACATATCTAAAGCTTGTTTGGTGTTGGTAGATAATAATGATTGGATTAAAAAAGTGGAAGATGTTAAGCAAAAAATAGAAGATACGATTAAAAATATCGATAATGTAGATCTGAATGCGGCTAAAAACGACGTAATTAATGAGCTGATAAATATTAAAAAAGAGTATATCGATATATACTTTGATGAGCATAGAAAACACAGACTAGACTACAAAGGAGACGAGCATAAAAAGAAAATACTAAATAGCAGCAAGCTTTATAATCTCAGAAAGCTAAAATCAATTGATATACTTAGTGGTTCAGAATTGACTGCAATAGAAGAAGAGCTTGGTAAAATCAATTCATGCTTTAGTTTGACACCACAAGATTTAGAAACAGAAGTCCAATGTAAATACTGCAAGTATAGGTATGGCGACAAAAATGAGTTATTGGTATACGGAAAGTTGGATGAGATAGAAAATAAAATTGATGAGATTTATAAAAACTGGGAAGAAGAATTACTTAAAAATATTGAAGATCCTTTAATAAAAGATAATATAAATTATTTAAATGATGATCAACAGAAGTGTATTAATGAGTTTATTGCAAGAAGATCGCTCCCAGAAAAAATAGACAATTTATTTTTATCGTCTATAAAAGACCTTTTAAAAGGACTTGATAAAGTAGAAATAGATTCTAAAGAGTTTATTGCTAACATAACAGGCAATGGTCCTGTGACATTGGACGATTTTAAAAATAACTTTATGAAATTTATAGAAAATAAGGTGAATGGCAAAGAAAAAGATAAAGTAAGAATCATAATAAAATGATGGAGGAATTGACGTGAAGCTAACAAAAGAAATGCTGGACAGTGTACGAAATATAGATGGATTTCCGATAGGAAGTGATGAGGACATAATTGAGCTTTCCGATCCGCCACACTATACGGCATGTCCTAATCCATTCATAAATGATTTTATAGAGAAGTACGGTAAGCCGTATGATGAGGAAACTGATGATTACAAATGCGAGCCATATGCTGCTGACGTATCAGAAGGGAAAAACGACCCTATATACAATGCTCATTCGTATCACACGAAAGTACCTCACAAAGCTATAATGAGGTATATACTTCATTATACAAAGCCAGGCGATATCGTCTTTGATGGATTTTGCGGAACCGGCATGACAGGTGTTGCTGCACAAATGTGCGGCAATCCAGATCCAGAATTTAAGTTTAAAGTGGAAAAAGAGTCTGAAAAAGAAGGCAAGAAAGTAGAATGGGGAGCGAGAAGGGCGATACTTGGCGATCTATCGCCTGCTGCAACATTTATCGCATACAATTACAATACGCCGGTTGATACTGCAGAATTCGAGAAGGAAGCTAAAAGAATCCTCGATGAAGTAGAGAATGAGTGCGGCTGGATGTATGAGACGATTCACACGATTGATGGAGTACCTCAGAAGTACATAGATGGAAGTGTCATAAAAGGAAGGATAAACTACACAGTGTGGTCGGATGTTTTTGTCTGTCCAAACTGCAGCAATGAGATAGTTTTTTGGGATGCAGCAGTTAATAAAGAAGATGGCAAGGTGATGGATGAGTTTAAGTGTCCACACTGCGGTGCTGCCGTAAACAAGAAAGATCTCGATAGAGCATGGAAAACTGTATACGATAAGGCGCTGGATAAAGTGATAAATCAAGTAAAACAAGTTCCTGTCTTAATAAATTACACAGTAGACAATAAGAGGTATGAAAAGAAACCAGATGAATTTGATATGGAGCTTATAGAAAAGATCGAAGAGATGGATATACCATACTGGTATCCGACAGATGAATTGCCGAATGGTTATAATACAGAACAACCGAAAAAATCCCATGGAATAACACATGTGCACCATTTTTATACAAAGAGAAATCTGTGGGTTTTAAGTGCAATATATGATAGGATTAAAATGAAAAAAAATATCTTTTATTGGCTTTTAACTTCGGTTTCTGAAGGTTCTTCAAAATTAAATAGAGAGAGACCTAATGGTTTGCCAAGTAAATTATCTGGTACATTATATGTAAGCTCAATGATACATGAAATTAACAATATTGATTTTATTTATAGAAAAATTATGAAAAGAATACTTAACAAAGAGTTATCTAGCCCTTACAATAAATGTATTTCAACGCAATCATTAGATGATATAAAAAATATTAAATCTAACTCTGTTGACTATATTTTTACGGACCCTCCATTTGGAGATAATCTTATGTACAGCGAGCTGAATTTTTTGTGGGAATCATGGCTTAAAATTTTTACAAACAATAAGACAGAGGCTATAATTAATAAAACGCAGAAGAAAGGGCTTCATGAGTATCAAGAGTTGATGGAGAAGTGCTTTTCAGAGATGTACAGGATATTAAAGCCAGGCAGGTGGATGACTGTAGAGTTTCACAACTCAAAAAACGCTGTGTGGAATGCCATACAGGAAGCTATATTGAGAGCAGGCTTTGTCATAGCCAATGTTAGGACGCTTGACAAAAAACAAGGATCATTTAAGCAAGTTACGACAACGACTGCTGTAAAGCAGGATCTTGTTATATCGGCATATAAGCCAAAGGAAGGCTTTGTCAAGAGGTTTTTAAAAGAGGCTGGCACAGAAGAAGGCGTGTGGGATTTTGTGAGCCAGCACCTTGAGAAGCTTCCTATCGTCGTAGAGGTTGGTGACAGGCTTGATATCGTAGATGAGAGGCGTGATTATCTGCTTTACGACAGCATGATTGCTTTTCATATACAGAATGGCGCATCTATACCGATGGGATCTTCTGACTTCTATGCTGGACTAAAGAAAAGGTACATAGAAAGAGATGGAATGTACTTTCTACCGGACCAAGCAGCGGTTTATGACTCAAAGCGAGCAAAGCTTGAGCTTAATGATCAGCTTTCATTCATCATAAAAGATGAAAAGATGGCGATACAGTGGCTAAAATATAAGCTTTTAAATAAGCCTATGACATATCAAGAACTACAGCCATTGTTTTTAGAAGAGCTTCATCAGGGAAAGCATGAAAGCATACCAGAGCTTATAGATATACTTCAAGAAAATTTCTTGAAAGATGATGATGGCAGATGGTATGTGCCAGATGTCAATAGACAGTCAGACATGGAGAAATTAAGAGAGAAAAAACTCTTAAAGGATTTTGAAGAGTATAAAAATTCTAAGGGAAAGCTTAAGATATTTAGATCAGAAGCTATAAGAGTAGGCTTTAAGGAATGCTGGAAAAATAAAGATTATGAGACTATTGTAAGTGTTAGCGAAAGGCTGCCTGAATCATTTTTGCAGGAAGACCAAACATTGCTGATGTACTATGATAATGCACAAACAAGGTTAGGTGTTTAAGTTGTACAGTGTAGGCCAGTGGGTTTTTGATTGTGAAATAAATAGATACGTACAAGTAGTTTCTTCAAATGAACTATGGGGGTATAAAACATACAATGTTTATGACCCTATCGATAAAAGTCTTCGCTTAGTATCTGATGAGGTACTTAGACATTACTCACAAAGAGACGATTTTGATATACATTATTTTAAGTATATCGTTATATCTTCTAGAGTATTTAATGAATTGTCAAATGGGATACTGTCGCCAATAGGCGGCAGTATCATTCCACTTCCCCATCAAATATATGCATTAAACCGTGTTTTATCAGATAGTAAAATAAGATATTTGCTTGCAGATGAAGTGGGGTTAGGAAAGACGATAGAAGCAGGTCTCATAATCAAAGAGCTTAAAGCAAGAGGATTTATAAAAAGGATATTAATTATTAGTCCAAAGGGACTTATAAATCAGTGGCATGATGAAATGAAAAATAAATTTGATGAAAATTTTAATATACTGCTGCCACAAGATTTTGACGCTATTAAAAGGCTATACGGCGATGGCAATGTTTGGAGAAAATTTGATCAAGTCATTACATCCATTGATTCTGTAAAGCCATTGGAAAAGAGACAAAGGTGGACAGAAGAAGATATAGAGAAATACAATAAAGAAAGAATTGAGGATTTAGCTAATGCAGGTTGGGATATAATTATTGCGGATGAAGCCCACAGGATAGCAGGATCATCGTCTGATGTAGCTCGATATAAATTAGGTAAAGTTTTAGCCGATGCAAGTCCATATCTTTTACTGCTTACTGCTACGCCTCACCAAGGCAAGACAGATTCTTTTTTGAGGTTAGTAAGATTGCTTGATAAAAATGCATTTCCAGATGAAAATGCTATTGTAAGGGAACAAGTGGTACCTTACATAGTGAGAACTGAAAAGAGGGAAGCATTAGACTCTGAAGGCAATCCACTTTTTAAAAACAGAATCACAAAAACTAAAAATATATCATGGAGTGCAAGGCATAGCTTGCAGAAAGAACTATATGAAAAAGTGACAGAGTATGTATCAAAGGGATATAATTTGGCAAGGAGAGAGAAGAAAAACTACATAGGTTTTCTGATGGTTTTAATGCAGAGATTAGTTACAAGCAGCACACACGCAATTAAAGAGAATTTAGAGAGAAGAATTGAGATTCTAAAAAACAGCGGAACAAGCAGTAATAATTTTGATGAAGATGACTTTTATGAATATGACGCACAGGAAGCTCTAGATGAACTTATAAAAATTAAATATCAGGACATAAAAAAAGAGCAGAGAGAAGTAGAGGATTTGTTGCATTTAGCAGAGCGCGCAGAAAGCCAATATGTTGATGTAAAAGCAGAAACATTATTAGAAGATCTTGATTTATTGCAGATGGAGCATAGTGAAAAACCTAAAGTCATTATATTTACAGAGTTTATTGCAACGCAGGAATTCTTGCGAAATTTTCTACAAGAAAAAGGATATTCTGTTGCTATTTTGAATGGCACAATGTCGATGGAAGAAAGAAACAATGCAATAGACGAATTCAAGAAAAGTGCTGATATACTTGTGTCTACGGATGCAGGCGGTGAAGGCCTTAATCTTCAGTTTTGCAATATAATGATAAATTATGATCTGCCTTGGAATCCGATGAAAATCGAACAGCGCATTGGAAGAATTGACAGGATAGGGCAAAAGAGAGATGTAGTGGTAATAAATTATGTTTTATCTGATACGATAGAATTCAGAGTAAGACAGGTTTTGGAAGAAAAGCTTAAGATAATATTTGAACAATTTGGCGTAGACAAAATGCAGGACATATTGGATTCTGTACAGTCAGAGATGGACTTTACTGATTTGTATATGAAAAGCATAGAAAACCCAGATGATATTGATTTTATAGTCAGTGAAGTCGAAATTAAGATAAAAGAAAATGCTGAAAAGATAAACAATATAAAGGGCATTTTAAAAGACGAAAAAGAATTAAATATAGAAATGATTGAAAAAATCAATAATACACCGATAAAGCATTGGTTAAAGCAGATGTATATTAATAAAAAGCTTTCTGATGGTGATAAAATCACCATGTTTATAGATGATGATTTTTTATCATTAAACAATAAAGATTTGGAGGATATGGTTAAAAATATACCTCAATATATATATGATGGGAAAATACCTGTTGTATCAATTGATGGTGTTCCAAATGAAAATGGATACTGGTCACTATGGGAAGTAGGGATCAATGGATATAATAATAGTTTTAAAAGGATATTTCCGTTATTTATAAATAAAAGTGGCGTCCTGCGGATTGCATCAGCAAATATGCTATGGGACATATTCTTGAAAGATGACGTTTCAATAATTTTTGAGAGATTTGAAGATCTTTCAGAAGAAAATTATAATATGATATTTGAAAAGGCTAAAAATATAGCTTTTGATAAATTTGAAGAACTTAAAAAATCATACTTTGAAAAATGTGAAAAAGACTTGAATAGGTATAAATATGCATTAAAATTGAGAAGAGAGGCAGCAGAAAGAATTGGTTTAGATGCTGTTAAAAGGTATAGGCTTAAGGAGATAGAAAAAGAAGAAAATGAATTAAATCAAAAAATGAGAGATTATGAAAAAATATTGCCGGTTTTGAATCCTTTATTTATTATTGAATTGTTGTAAGAAATATTTACTGACAAAGGGATGCATATTTATGATGATAAATTATATAGTTAGCAAATTGAATAGGTGCGATAACAATGTAATATTGGTATTTGATGAAGACAATATTTTATCAAATAGTGATATAATTAGCATGCTAAAGGAAAATGGGTATGATATCTACGATTTTAAAGATCCAGATCTTTTTAGATATTATTTTGAAAGTAAATTTAAGATTGCTCCAAGTGGGAAATTGAAAAGTGGTGTGAAATTATTAATTAGATATGACGGTAAGATTACAATACCGTATGATATAAAGATGTCTTCTTCTAATATTGCAATTACATTAACCGAGCTATTCCCGAAATTAAATTATACTGTTTTAAAAGAGATGCATCCAGACATACTTAAAAAACTTTATTCGATTTATTCGTATTACACAGGCAAGCAATTAAGTGAAGCAGAAACTAAAGAATATATATTAAAAAATATATACGGAATTGTTCCTGAGGTTATTAATAATTATATTGATTTAATTAAAACCTTTGTTAATATTTATTACAAAGGAATAGAGCTGCCTGAGATTATCTTTGACTATTTCATAGAAAAGCTAAATAGCAAAGATTATTTTAAAAAGATAAAAAATAAAGAGGTGTTTTATACTAAAGATAATTTTTTTGCATATTTAGGTGATGAATGGAAGACATATTTAAATGATTTATTAAATAAGACTTCAAATGCGACGATTGATTTCGGCAATAATGATATAAAGGTGTATATCGATAATTTATTTTATGAAAAATATATTGATCCTGTGGTGATACATAATATTGATGCACTGCCAAAATGGACACATGCCGGTATAATCTATGATGAAAATTTAAGAAGGAAGAGAGAATTAGAAAATATTTTGTCAAGCGTAAAAGAAAAGATTGATAAGGCAAAATCGTATAGGGATTGGCAAAATATTTCTGAGCTTTGGGGAGAATCATTGTATATTTTCTATAGTGGAGATCGCTCTAACCATGAATTCCAGGATGTTCAAAAAGAAATAGAAGATAGATTTAGAAAATGGCTTATTAATGAATATAGTTATCTTTCTTCGGCATCTTATGTTAATGGACCAGTTATGCTTCATCATGTGCCATGGTATATAAATTATAAGATGAAAAAAGATGGTTTTGATAAAGTAGCGCTTTTAGTTTTTGATGGAATGTCTCTTGATGATTGGCATATTATTAAAGATTATCTGAAAGAAAAAGGATATTGGCATATAGAGTCAACTACGTCGTTTGCGTGGATACCGACCTTGACATCAATATCAAGGCAATCGATTTTTGCGGGTGAAATACCTGTGTATTTTAAAGATACATTGATGACGACCAATTATGAAGAAAGGCAATGGAAAAGATTTTGGATGAACCAAGGTTTATATTTGGACAATGTTTTTTATATGCGAAGTGTAATAGATTTTAAAGATAGCAGATTAAATGATATAATAAATAATCGTAAGGCGAAAATTTTAGGCTTTGTGGTGGATATTGTTGATAAGTTGATTCATAGACAAATACTGTCTGTAGATGGATTATATCAAGATTTAAAATTATGGCTTAAAAATAGTGATTTTAATTTATTTCTCGATAGTTTAGCAAAAAACGGATATGAAATTTTTATAACATCCGATCATGGGAACGTATATTCTATTGGAAATGGACGGCTAAATGAAGGCAGTATTGTTGAAATAGCTGGTGAAAGAGTGAGGATTTACGAACGCGGTTTAAATTATGATAAAGCGCTCAATAACAATAACGCATTCGTATGGACAGGTTTTGGATTGCCTGATGATTACAGTTTTATACTCTCTAATGGAAATAATGCATTTGTAGATAATGATAGAAGAATTATAACACATGGTGGAGCATCTATTGAGGAAGTGATTGTGCCATTTATTCGCGTAAGAAAGGAAGAACATAATGCAAAAAGTGGGCTTTGATAGAATGATAGAAATTGAGTGGCTTAATAAAACGGTAGAAATTTATAGTAAAGAATCTGATATAAAGATTATTAAACAAGAATTAAATGATTATTTAAAAGACAAAGTTATTTCTGATGATAATAGAAGAAAATGTGTAAATATACTGACAAGTACGTGGGTTTCAATGCCTGATGAATTTTCTAACTTGAGAGATAAGGCAATAAAGTTATACAATGATGCAAATGAAAATGAGAGATTATTAATTAATTGGTCAATGATGATGCTTGCTTTTCCTATATTTTGCGATATTATTGACACGATAGGTAAATTATTATATTTGCAAGATGATTTTGCAATTAAAACTGTTTTAAATAGGATATATGATAAATGGGGGGAAAGAAGCACAGTAAAATATGCTGTTCCTAGAATTATATATTCAATGGTACAATGGAAAGCTCTTGAAAAGAAAAATCCCGGAATATGCCAAAAGGCAAACATAATTGCCATAGATAATGTTGACATAGAGTTATTTTTTCTAGAATGTTATATGAGATCATTTAAAAAAGATTATTTAAATTTTTATGAAGTAAACAAATTAAATCCTTCTTTTCCATTTAGATTATCTATAGGGACTATGGATATACATAATTCGGATTCATTAAATTTATATAAAGTAAATAACAATTTACTTATCACTTTTGCGTGATAATTATGATATTTGAAGGTGATTTATTTTGGAAGCAATGCATGTCGTTTTAAAATACAATGATTCATTGTACAGTGTTGATACAATTGAAGAGCATATAAATGTAATTAAGAAAAAGGGAAAAGTAATTTGGGGCATAATAAAGCCAAATGAAAATAGTCCAGGTATAGGCAGAGATAAAATTAAAACGATAAATGATCAAATTCAAAATGGTATTGAGACAAAGGCATTTTTTTATAATCAAGGGCATATTAGGGGCATTGGCATAATAAGCAGATTTTGGGATAGAGATGAAATGAGGAATGGACAATATATAGAATTCATTCCTGAATATTATAGATCAGATATAAATAAGTGTGTTGGAGGAATAGAATTAAGAGAAATTACTAAAATAGATGATGATTCATTTGAAAGAAAAAATTTATATCAGCATGATAGAACTGAGAGAATAAATTTTGGAAATCAAGTAAACCCAATGTATGTTTTTGAAAAGGAGCCAAGATCATTCTTTTCAAAAAAAGGTTCCGATGTGATTAAAAATATTGAGGTAAAGCGAGATATGGAGAATACTTATACCACTATCAAAGAACAAATTACAAACATAAAAAACTACATAAGAAACCGTGGATTTTTGTACGGTGACAAACTGGTTGAAAACTACTATCTGTCTTTGAAGACGAAGCCTTTTTTGATATTGGCAGGTATATCAGGGACAGGCAAAAGCAAGCTGGCTAGGCTTTTTGCTGAAGCGGTCGGTGCGACTACGGAAAATGGTCGCTTTAAGCTTGTGCCTGTTAGGCCTGACTGGTCTGACTTTGCAGATTTATTGGGATATAAGGATTTAAATGGAAGATTTCATCCGGGAGTTCTTACTACTTTTGTAAAAGATGCGATGAAAAATCCACACTACCCGTATTTTTTCGTTTTGGATGAGATGAACCTTGCAAGAGTAGAGTACTACTTCAGTGATGTCTTGTCCATCATAGAATCGCGAAATAAAGTTAATAAAACTATTGTTACTGATAGACTTTTAAATAGAGAGCTCTTAGATAGGGATTTTTTTGATGAATACGGTGATATATACATACCTGATAATCTGTATTTCATAGGTACAGTCAATATGGACGAGACTACATTTCCATTTAGCAAGAAGGTTTTAGACAGGGCAAATGTGATAGAATTGTCTGATGTAGATCTTGACTATGCCTTCGAAGACGTAGAAGAGGTATTGCCGAAGAATTTAAACAATGATTTTTTAAGAAGTGACTTTCTTACGTTGAAAGACTGTTTTGGATACGATGATATTGTAGATGATACAATATCCATATTGAAAAATATAAACGAAGTATTGGGATATTATCGTTTTGGATACAGAGTTAGAGACGAGATATGCTTTTATATCATATACAATTCTATTTATGGTTTGATGGATTTTGATGATGCCATGGACTATGAGATACTTCAAAAGATATTGCCTAGGATAAATGGCAGCAGCATAGGCATAAAAAAAATACTTATAGAGCTTTTTAAGATATGCTCGGGTAACCTTGAGAATAGGTTTGACTACGACAGCGATGAAAGTGAGAAGATGTTTGAAGAGATAGCCAATGCGAAGTACAGAAAATCGTGTGAGAAGATAGCGTTTATGATAAGGAGATATGAGGAAGATGTTTTCACATCTTACTGGCTCTGATATAGAACTTCTAAATATATGGACTCCTAAGTTTTACTTCACTATAAAGGGGTCTCTTAAAGACCCAGATATGATGAAGCTTGATATAAATAAAGGCGTAAAATCAAGTGTAAAGATATCATGCAGGGATGAATATAAGGCAGAAGTTTATTCGCAGGAGTTGGGAGAGGCTGTACAATTGTCTGGTGAAATCGACCCTTTATTTTTTGAGCAACAGAATTATGAAATATTAATACAGAAAAGGTCAGAATGCGATATTGAGTTTTATCACGAAAATATAAACATCAGAAATAAAGTCAGCCCTGTAGGAAATGCGAAAAGAGGTTATGAGGCGAGACTTTTAACGGGTGTTGTCAATTTCACCAATGACATTGGCCTATCTGATTTGATAATCAAGGTTGATGGCAAAGAGTACTTGAGAGTGGAGATAGAAGTTTACCCTTCAAAAATAGATTATCGGGATGATTATAAAGCGATTTTAAAGGATATAAATGATGAGCTTTATAATTTGATTTTTGACTTTTATAAAAAGACGTATTTATTGACTGGACTTAGGGATACTGTTGGCAACAGCCTTACAGAGTTTTTTGCCATAATAAACCTTATATTTGATAGACTTGATCGTGCAATCGGGATAGTATTGAAAATGCCGCATCACGTATTGGCAAAAGAGAGGGTTGTGCAAAACAACTACAAGGTTAAGAGAGTAGACAATGAATGTATAAAGTGGATAAACAGGCATCAGCAGTATGTAAAAGCTTCAGGTGACGTGATTACTGTTGAAAAAGCGCTGTCTTTAAAAAATACTGTGACATTTGATACATTTGAAAACAGGCTTATAAAGTACATGATAAAGTCTGTGATAAATAGGCTTAGAATGCTTAAAAAGCGGTATACAGGCAAGAGTGACGATGGCACTACAACTGTGGATAGGGATATAATAGACAAAATAGATATGATGATTACAAAGCTTGATAAGCATATCTCTACCACGTTTTTAAAAGATGTTGAGGACATACACACAATGAATTCATTGTCGCTGGTTTTAAACATGGCAGCAGGGTATAGGGATGTTTACAAATATTACATAATGCTTCTAAAAGGGCTTATGATGAGGGAGGGCTTTATCAAGATTTCTCCAAAAAACATGGCACTTCTATACGAGTATTGGTGCTTTATAAAGCTTAATTCAATACTTAGGCATAAATACGATCTTGTAAGGCAGGACATCATAAAGTTTGAGAATAGTGGATTATCTGTAAAGATAAAGATGGGGGAAAAGTCAAAAGTAGAATATCAGAACCCTAGAAATGGCGAAAGGTATTTTTTAGCTTACAATAATAGGTATGGTGGCACTGCGACAGTAGCACAAAAGCCTGACAATGTTTTATCTCTAGAGAAAAAAGGATCAAATGTCAAATACAATTATATATTTGATGCAAAGTACAGGATATGTTATGACAATGACTACTTAAAAAAGTACTTTACGCCTGGACCTGAAGAGGACGATATAAATACAATGCACAGGTACAGAGATGCAATCGTGTATGAGAACAATGATAATCACAATTTTGAGAGGATGTTTTTTGGTGCATTTGTATTATTTCCTTATTCAAAAGAAGATGAATATAAGAATAATCAATTTTACAAAAGCATCGAGAAAGTAGGCGTAGGGGGCCTTCCTTTTTTGCCTAATGCTACACATCTTGTGGAGGATCTTTTGAATGAGGTAATTACTGATTCGCCTGAGACTGCATTCGAAAGCACAGTATTACAGCATGGCATGTACGAGTATCTTGAAAAAATAGAATTCAACAATAAAGAGGTTCTAGTAGGGAATTTAAGCAGCTATAAGCAGTTGGAGGTAAATCTTAAATATAAATTTTACCATATACCGTATTCTGAAATCAGATCTTCTATTAAATATATAAAGTATGTAGCAATTGCTCAGACAAAAGCAAAGGGCTTTGGTGATGATGCAGGCATAAGGTATTATGGTAAAGTAAAGAATTTTGAAATATTAAAGAGAAGCGAGATTAAGGAGATACCAAAGGATTCGGATGAACTATATGTCAGATTTACGGTTGATAAATGGGAAAAATTAGATAAAAAGATTGACTTGGCAGGATATAGGGTGCGTCGCCGCTTTTATACGAATCTATTCCTTTTAAAAAATGCGAAAATTGTTTCAGATCTTTTGTTAAAGACGAAAGACGATTATAGATTGTATCTTGAGCTTAAAAGACTGGATAAAATAAAAGTTGAACTAAATAAAGATGATGTAGACGATGATACAGCAATAAAAGGGATAGTATTCAAGAATCTTTACATTTGGTTAGTTGGTGATTCTTACCGTGTTTACAAAAATTCGATTTTATTAGATAATATAAATGTAGATGATTTCAGAAAAAGACCTAATGTTGCGATAAAAAGAATTAAGAAATACATTTGATGCTGTGTAATATTGATGTAGGAGGCAGAAAAATGTTAAACCTGTTTACTATATAAGCTCAAATAAAGCATCATATGTGAAATTGTTTTTCTTATGATATAATCAAAATAGGTGATGTAGATATGAGTAAAATAATAAAAAATAATTATACGGAAGTGGATTATGAAAACTGGCCAGAAGATGAAAGAGTTGAATTGATTGATGGACAGATATATGTGATGGCTCCGCCATCAAGGGTACATCAAGAAGTTTCAATGCAATTGTCAGTTTTAATATATAATTATATTGCTTCAAAGGGTGGAAGATGCAAAGTTTATTCTGCACCGTTTGACGTCCGACTAAAAGACAAAAATAATAAAATAAGCAGAGTACAACCTGATATATCTATTGTATGTGATGAGAAAAAGCTAAATGATAAAGGGTGTGATGGTGCGCCTGATATGATAATAGAGGTAGCCTCACCATCTTCTTTGTCAAGAGATTATGTTGTAAAAGTGAATTTATATCAAAACTCAGGTGTAAAAGAATACTGGATTGTGAATCCATATAAAAAAAGCATTATAGTTTTTAGAATGAACCAAAATGATGAATATAATGAGGTAGATCAATACAGCTTTGACGATACTATTAAAGTTGGCATATTTGAAGATTTAAAGATAGATTTTAAAAACATATCGATGTAAAAATCAATTAGACATAATTGGAGATGAAATTATGTTAAACCTGCTTATTCTGTTGGCTGAAAGATTCAGCATGATAGGACTTCTGGCTTTTATCTTGTCAAAAGCAAACTTCTTTAAAAAGGTTATAAGCAATAATGTAAGTTATAAAGACCTATCTATACTGATAGCCATATTCAGCTTGATTGGCATCATAGGAACGTATGCAGGTATTCCTATAAATGGTGCTATTGCCAATTCAAGAGTCGTAGGACCTATGATAGCAGGCCTTTTAGGTGGACCTTTTATTGGGCTTATTGTGGGATTCATAGCTGGGTTTCACAGATTTTTAATAGGTGGATTTACAGCTTTAGCTTGTGGAATATCGACAACAGCGGAAGGACTTATAGGCGGCATCATAAAGAAATACTACAAAAATACTGTCGATTGGAAAGTAGCATTTTTAGCAGGCATAATCGGTGAGACACTGCAGATGATACTGATCCTTGCCATATCGAGGCCTTTTGCCAGTGCATTATCACTTGTAAAAGTGATTGGCGTACCTATGATATTGGTTAATTCAACTGGGATTGCCGTGTTTATGCTGATCATCAAATCAGTATTTGATGAGATTGACACGATACAGTCAAAGCAAGCCAAGATAATCCTTGATATTACGTCTAAGACAATACCATATATTAGAAACGGATTAAATATTGAGACAGCGAAAATTGTTTCTGAGATCATATATGAGGCGATTGATGCAGATGCTGTCGTCATAACCGATATGAAGACGATTTTGGCCTCTGTAGGATTAGATGGGGCGGATGAAAAATGGCATATATTTAAAAAGTCTGAAGTTAACGCATTCAGGTTTAAAAAAGTTTATGTAGAAAACAGCAAAAAAGGCCTGTGCCTTTTATCGTCTGTGACAGCACCGCTTTACTGTTACGATGAATTAGTAGGTACGCTCAAGATTTTTCGCAAGAATAAGTTTGTAAACAGCACAGATATAGAAGTTGCAAAAGGACTAAGCAATTTAATTTCGAACCAGCTTGAAATCGCTGATGCAGAAAATCAGAAAAGGATTGCCGATGAGATGAAGTTTAATGCACTGCAGGCGCAGATAAATCCTCATTTTCTCTTTAATGCGCTGAATACTGTCATTTCATTTATACAGTACAATCCTGATGGTGCCAGCAAACTTCTTATAACATTAAGCGAATATTTGAGAAACAATCTAAGACATGCTGGGAAATGGATAACCGTAGGCAAGGAAATCGAAAATATTGACGCCTACTTGTATATAGAAAAAGCACGCTTTGGCGAAAAGATAAATGTGATCAAGGATATTGACAGTGATATTTTAAATATGTACATTCCTGCTTTGTTGATACAGCCTATTGTGGAAAATGCTGTGAAACACGGCATTCTGCCGAAAGATAATGGCGGCACTATAATAATAAGGGCCAAAAACAATAAAGATTTTATCAGGTTTTCGGTGGAAGACGACGGAGAGGGAATGGATAACCAGATGCGCTTGAAGATCTTAAACGGTGAGTCAGAAAACAATGCAGGTATAGGTCTTCACAATGTGTATGAAAGGGTTAAAAGCATATATAAAAGTGCTTTTTTTAAGATAGATAGCAAAAAAGGATACGGTACAAAAGTTTCGTTTGATTTTCCGAAATTTTACGAAGAAAGGAAGGAGGAAGTTTTTGGTGGTCTTAAAGTCTCTAATAGTAGATGATGAAATTCCTGCAATAGAAGGATTAAAGCGTCTTTTAGAAGATTATAAAAATACTTTAGAAGTCGCAGGGACAGCTACAAATGGCACAGAGGCATTTGAAAAGATCATAAGTTTAAAGCCAGATGTAGTTTTTTTAGATATAGACATACCAAAGATAAATGGCATCAATGTTGCAAGCAACATATCATCGCTTGAAAAAGTACCATTGGTCATATTTGTCACAGCGTACGATAGCTATGCAATAGATGCATTTGAGATTGGTGCTGTTGACTATCTTTTAAAACCTATAAATCCATGTAGATTAAGTAAGACAATCAATAAAATAGCTGGAATGATAGATAAACCGGATCAGTGGGAAAGCTATATAGACGACGAGGCGAAGTTCTTTGAAAAGCAGTTTAATAAGTTGCCTGTAGAGAAGTTTGGCAGGATCAGGCTTATAGATTTTGACGAAATCGTGTATGCGGAGGCGATGGAAGGTAAGGTGATGGTCAAGACAAAAAACGACATCTTTGAATACAACGATACTATGAAGAATTTAGAGAGCCGACTTAAAGAGCCATTATTCTTAAGGGTGCAGAAAAGCTTCATAGTCAATTTGAATAACGTTGTAGAGATACTGCCATGGTTTAAAGGGACTTATTGGCTTACAATGAATGACGATAAAAAGACTAAAATATCCGTCAGCAAAAACAAGATAAAAGAACTTAAAACGATATTAGGTCTTAGCAGAAATTAGAAATGTAAACATTTCTTTTTGATAACGTATATTTCTTTTTAACCCTTTATCGTTTACTTTCATGGCATAATCGATGAATTTTATTCACCTTTATTTTATACTCCTTATAGAATCAAAAATATAAGGAGGTCTTAATTTATGAGCGCAATAGTATTAGTTGTTGCTGCTGCATGTATATTTGCATTGGCATACCGTTTTTATGGCGCATTTATAGCATCAAAAGTTTTAATGCTGGATGAAACAAGAAAAACACCTGCATACGCATTGGAAAATGGTTATGACTACGTGCCGACAAATAAGTGGGTACTTTTTGGTCACCATTTTGCAGCTATAGCGGGAGCAGGTCCATTGGTAGGTCCGGTTCTTGCTGCACAGTTTGGATACTTGCCAGGCACACTTTGGATATTGATAGGTGCGGTTTTAGCAGGTGCAGTGCATGATATAGTTATCTTGTTTGCATCTGTGCGGCATGAGGGCAAATCCCTGGCAGAGATTGCAAGAGCAGAAGTAGGAAAATTTTCAGGTTTCGCTGCAACGATGGCTGTGATATTCATTTTGCTTATTACCGTCGCAGGACTTGCAATCGTTGTCGTGAATTCTCTATTCAATAGTTCTTGGGGTACTTTTACTGTAGGTGCTACGATACCTATCGCGCTGTTTATGGCCATCTACATGAGATGGATAAGACCTAATAAAGTATCTGAAGCCACTATAATCGGTGTGGCACTAATGATTATATCAGTTGTATCTGGCCCTGCTATTCAACATTCAGCATTAGCACCATATCTGACATTTAATCAACACCAGATGACGATTATTATAGCTGTCTACGGACTTGTAGCTGCAGTTTTGCCAGTATGGCTGCTTTTGACACCGAGGGATTATTTAAGCACTTATATGAAGATAGGCGTTATATCTTTATTGGCAATCGGCGTAATATTTGTTAATCCTATGATAAGGATGCCTTTGACTACAAAATTTATACATGGCGGTGGTCCTATAATACCCGGTAAAGTATGGCCGTATGTATTTATAACTATAGCATGTGGAGCACTATCAGGATTCCATTCTCTTATAGCTACAGGTACAACGCCTAAGATGATTAAAAGCGAAAAAGACATTTTGCCTATAGGATATGGCGCGATGCTTGTAGAAGGGTTTGTATCTATAATGGCGCTTATTGCTGCTACAAGCTTGCATCCTGGTGATTATTTTGCCATAAATGTACCGCCACAGGTATTTGCACATCTTGGAATGAATACTGTTGATCTTTCAGCGCTTTCAAAAGCTGTTGGAGAGACTTTGGCAGGAAGGACTGGCGGTGCAGTTACTTTAGGCGTAGGTATGTCGTATATATTTTCATCTATTCCAGGCTTTAAAGAATTGATGTCATATTTGTATCATTTTTCAATACTATTTGAGGCCTTGTTTATACTGACGACTGTCGATGCAGGCACAAGAATTGGAAGGTATGTCTTGCAAGAAGCTGGCGGATATATATACAAGCCATTGAAAAATAAGAATTGGTGGCCAGGTATCATAATCACAAGCGTTGTATTTACATCTGCGTGGGGCTATCTGGTGTACAATGGCAGTATATCTACAATATGGCCTTTATTTGGTACATCAAATCAGCTTTTGGCATCAATTGCATTAGCAATCGGTACGACAATGCTTTTAAAAAGAGGAAAGGCAAAGTACATTGCCATAACAGCAGTGCCTTTTGCATTTATGATAGTTACAACAGTTACAGCGGCGTATTTGAATATCGTGACGAATTATCTGCCATCAGGCAATACAGTTTTAATAGTTTTCTCAATAATAATTTTACTGTTAGCTGTGGCTATAAGCATCGATTGTGTGACGAAGTGGATCAAGATATACAGGGAAATGCATTCACAAGATATAGCTGCAAATTTAGAAACATCCAATTAAAAGCAATAAAAAGGACAGGTGAAGGCCTGTCCTTATGTATTAATATTCTTCTTTTCTTACACCAAATTCAGCGGATTCAACCCATTCATAAGAGTGGTTCAATAATGCTATTATGTCTTCGATTATCTCATAATGTTCTTCTTCTTGCTTTATAAGGTATTTGAAGATTTCACTTTCTTCTACATCATTGCTGCCATTTAAAAGCCTTTTATATAGATCTATGCTTTCCTTTTCTTTATCTAAAATCAGCCTGTATCCTTCAATCTGTCCCGGTATGTCTTTTATATTGGTTTTAAAATTTTTTGCGCTAAAAAATATGTTTTTAGCCTTTTTCAAATTCCTATCATCTTTTAATTCAAATGTAATTTCATTCATTTTATTTTTTAGTATTTCTGCATGTGTCATTTCATCTTTTGCCATCTCTTTAAATACGTTGTAAAGTTCGTTGTCTTTATTTAATTCAGCTTGTTCATTATAGTAATTTACACCATCAAGTTCCATTTTGATTGCATACTCTAAAGGATTCATATAATCATCTCCATTATCAATAAATAATAATTTTCTTTTAATAACATTATAACATTATTTGCTAATTAATTAAATAGGGAAATGGAAATATTTCTTTATAAATTCTTTATAATTTGATTTTATAATACAAACAACAAATAAAAAGATGGAAGAAAGGGAGTATATTATGGAATATATACTTGAAACGAAAAATTTAAAAAAGTCTTATGGTAAACACTTAGTTGTAGATGACATTTCATTAAAAGTTCCTAGAGGATCTATATATGGGCTTCTTGGACCTAATGGCGCCGGTAAATCTACTACATTAAAGATGTTAACTGGCCTATTGCATCCAACATCAGGTGAAATATTTGTGTTTGGAGAGAGGTGGCGAAGAGAACATCTTGATAGAATTGGTGCACTTATTGAGTCGCCTGCTCTATATGGGAATTTGACGGCGTATGAAAATCTTTTGGTTCATGCAAGATTGATTGGAATTGCTGATGAGAGGATTAAAGAAGTTTTAGAAATTGTAGATTTAAATGGTACAGGTAAAAAACTAGTATCGCAATTTTCTACAGGCATGAAACAGAGATTAGGGATTGCAATTGCTTTATTAGGAAATCCAGATTTGTTAATACTTGATGAGCCATCCAATGGTTTAGATCCTATAGGTATACAGAATCTTCGAGAATTAATAAAGTCTTTTCACGAAATGGGGATTACGGTAATATTATCAAGCCATATTTTAACAGAAGTTTCAAAGCTTGTTGATACAATATGTATTATAAGTAACGGCAAACTTAAATACCAAGGAACAATAGATGAAAAGCAAGACGTTGAACAGTTATTTTTCACTGTAGTGAGAGGTGAAAAAAATGATTAATATTTTAAAATCAGAGAATTTAAAGTACAGAAGGACTTTTATGAGAAAACTTATTATATTTGCGCCGTTATTTTTTGTGCTGTATGCACTGCCACAGAAGATATTTATGCCTGCAAATTATCTTATGCCATGGCAGCTTCTTATTGATTTGGTGTACAATTGGTGTCCAGTAATTTTTATACCGATTGGCTTGGCACTTTATGCATCGCTGGTAGCTTTGCATGAGAAAAAATCTGGCGAATATCGAAGTATAAAAAGCCGAAATGTTCCTCTACACAAAATATGGATAGGTAAAATATTGATAATGGCCTTTTATACATTTTTGTCAACATTGGTTTTGATTATTGCTATTATTATAACAGGATCAATAACGGCAGGTGGAGATATTCCTTGGGGTAAAATAATTGCAGGAGGATTTTTTACATGGGTTACATCGCTTGCTCTTATTCCTTTGGAATTATGGTTGGCGACTTTGAAAGGAACATTTTATAGCATTGTGTTAGGGTTTGTAGGACTTATTATCGGTGTGATTGGAGCTTCGAAATCATATTGGATTTATATTCCATGGAGCTGGCCAATAAGGCTTATGTGCCCAATAATAGGTGTTCATCCTAACGGTACATTATTACAGATTAATGACTCTTTAAGGGATCCATCGGCAATTCCGATAGGCGTTATTGTATCAGTTTTAGCGTTTTTGATATTCTCAATTTTTACTATGATTTGGTTTCAAAGGAGAGATTTAAATTGATGAAGATATTGTATTCTGAAATAATAAAGACGAAGCGTACACCTTTAAGATATATTACATTTTTGCTTCCGGTATTGTTTTCATCTGCATTCCTATGGTACTCATCAGTAAGATCTTTATCTGTTTTTTATATACATCAAGACTTTTTTGAAATCTGGACAGCATTGTTTGTTCCAGTTATGGCTGGCTTATTATTTGGTTTGGCTGCAAATCAGGAGGAGAATGCTGGAGGTTTTATAAACATGTTTTGCAATAATTTTGAAAGGAGCAATTTATACATTGGCAAATTCATATTTATAGCATTATCAATGCAGATAAGTATGATAATTTCAATATTTATTTTTGGAATTGGGTTTGACTTAATATTACGCGGGAATTTTCCGTGGGTCATCTATATAGCGTCTTTTATTTTAGAATCAATCGGCGCATTATCATTATTGTCTATGTATATGTGGATTAGTTTTGCATGGGGATTGGGAGCATCAATTGGATTTGGGGGTTTTGGCATGTTAGTTGCTGCGCTTATGTCTACAAACTTAGGCAATAGTATATGGATGTATATTCCATGGGCATGGCCTGTGAGGTTATCAGAACTTCCTGGTGCATATCTTCTTTTTACATATCAGCCTAAAATAATATCGTCGGGAGAATTGATTAATCAAATAGTAAGTGGAGTCATATTTGCTTCATTGTTTTTTATATTTATGATTGTTGGTGGTATAATATGGTTTAAAAGATGGGAAGGCAGGAAAATGTATGAGTAAAATATTAATTATTGATGACGAGAAAGAGATAGCCGATTTGTTAAAAGATTCGCTTGAAAGAAAGGGCAATACTGTTCTGACAGCCTATAATGGCAAGGAAGGAATTGAAAAAGCTAAAGATATGCCGGATCTTATAGTGCTTGATATAATGATGCCTGATATTGATGGGTATGAAGTTTGCAGCAAGATAATGGATACTGTAATTTGTCCCATCGTATTTTTAAGTGCAAAACAAAGCGAAATGGACAGGATAAAGGGATTTGCCTTAGGTGGTGATGATTATGTTGTAAAACCATTTAGCTTAAAGGAATTGTTAGCAAGGATAGATGCACATTTGCGAAGGGAAAAGCGAGCAATTTTATTAAATGAAGAAGGAAAAAGGGCTTTATTAAATTTTAAAAACATTTCAATAGATTTAAAATCGCGTGAAGTGATGGTGAAGGGGGCTCCTATTGAGCTTACTAAAAAAGAATTTGATGTTTTAGAGCTTTTGTCGCTTCATCCCGGTCAAGTATTTTCAAAAGAACAGATCTATGAAAAAGTATGGGGTTTTGATGCAGAAGGCGACACTACTACAGTTACAGAGCATATTAAAAATATAAGAGCAAAAATTGAGAACTTTGACCCTGATACAGAATATATTAAGACAGTGTGGGGAATAGGTTATAAATGGGAGAAGGTTTTATGATATTTAAAAATAAACCGCTAAAGACACAGTTTATTATATCTTTTGTTTCTATATTGATATTAAGCATACTGGCAACGATAGTGACGTATTATATAGGATATCTATTGTTTTTAAATATTCAGTATAAAAAGGTTTATCCGGCCAATTACTATGAGAAGATGATTCCTTCAATCGAAAGCAAGATTAGAGGTTATGGGCCGGATATATTAAATATTGATAATAAAAGTAAAATTGACAAAATCATACCAAAAGAAGGTATTAAGTATCAGGTAATGAATCAAAGTGGCGGTAAAATATATGGCACTGATAATCAGAAGCTAATTAGGAATAGAGATGAGCTGTATAAAATTATAAATACGACATTTGGTATAAAAGGTAGCTATTATAAAATCATACCAATAATAAATAGGCAAGGTACGATAGAAGGTGCTGTTTCACTGTCCTATACATTAACGCCTTATTTTATTAATAAGGTAGACAGAATTTTATATGAGCCATTATTTATAATAATAGTATTTTCGCCGTTTATTTACATTGCTTTATTTACAATAATTTTTTCTCTAGAATTTACTAAAAATATAAGAAAGCCTTTAAATTTGATTATTGAGGCGTCAAAAAAAATAAAAGAAAGAGATCTCAATTTTGACATTGATTATAAAGCAGATAATGAACTTGGTAATCTCTGTGTAGCATTTAACGATATGAAGGATGAATTAAAAAATTCTCTTAATGCTCAGTGGAAAATCGAACAGGAAAGGCACGAAATGGTAGAATCCCTCGCCCATGATTTGAAGACACCTATTTCAATAATCAAAGGATATGCTGAATCACTGCTTGATGATTGTATAGACGACAAGTTAAAATTTAAAAAGTATTTAGATGTGATTCTTGAGAATACTGATAAATGTATAAAGATTGTGAAGCTGATGCTTTTTATGACTGAATTAGATGATTCACCAGCCAATCTGAATTTTAGTCAAATAAATATAAAAGATTTTTTAACACGTAAAATAGATGAGTATAAACAAATTTCAAAAGACAAAAGTTTAAATTTCGATTTGGATATTCAAGACCAAAGGCATGATAAATCAATAGTATATATTGATGTTCAAAAGTTTGAAAGGGTAATGGATAACATCGTCATTAACAGTATAAGATATACACCTAAATTAGGAATGATAAAGATAAGATGTAATATCGATGAAAATAAAATTTATGTAACAGTTTGTGATTCAGGAAGTGGATTCAATCAGAGAGACTTAACACATGTCTTTGAAAGGTTTTACAGGGGAGATGTATCTAGGTCATCAGAAGATGGACACGTTGGTCTGGGACTTTACATTGCAAAGAAGTTGGTAGAGATTCATGGCGGGAAAATAGAAGCTTATAATAGAGAGGGCGGAGGTGCTTGTATTAAGTTTGATTTAAAGTATGAGAAGAGTGTGTAAAATCCTAACGATAATCTTGACATAGGATATATAATAAAAATGATGTTGTAAATTTTACATAGAAGGTGTCAAGATTGAATAGAGGTTATATCTACCTTATCGTAACGGTGCTGTTCTTTAGTACTTACGAAGTAGTAGGAAGAACATTGACAGGCATTATAAATCCGCTTCAGATAAATTTCATCAGGTTTTTTATAGGCGGACTCATATTACTTCCTGTTGCTATAAAAAATATTAAAAGCAAAAATTTACATATCGCGTTAAAAGATTTTTGGTTGTTAGTATTGATAGGGCTTACTAATGTGGTATTCAGCATGTCCCCTTTTGCAGATAGGGATAAACATGACATCCGCCAGCCTTTCTGCTGTAATATTTAGCTCAAATCCCCTTTTTGTAATGATTGCAGCTTCAATACTGTTAAATGAAAAATTAAATCCCGCCAAAATTTATGGTTTGATACTTGGTGTAATAGTCTGTATTTAACTGTATTTGTCACAGGTATTGCATATTACACTTATTTCTTAGGATTTTAGCAATAAAAATGCAGATGAAAAGATGTATTGAGGGCCTCAATGTGGTTTAGAGGCCCTTAGGTTTTATACGTCCAAATTTTCTACCTTTTTCTTGAAGACGAATTTAAGTATGATGTAATATATTATACCGATTCCGATCCATGATGCTCCAAGAATTTTTGCGTGGTTGTTTAAGTTTATCCATACGTAAAAGATAACTAAAAAACCTAAAACTGGTGATACAATGTGTTTCCATATATTTAATGATTTATTTTTAATGAAATGAACTATTACCGTTATATGAAGGACTAAGAATGATGTCAAAGCACCAAAGTTTATTACTGACGTGAGATCGGCTATTTTATTGCTGTAAATTATAACGAGAACAGCTGAAAGCACTGCCATAAATATAGTTGCAATGTAAGGTGTCTTATATTTTGGATGAACTTTTGATAAAAAAGAAGGTAAATTTTTATCTCTTGCCATACTAAAAAGCACTCTTGATACTGCTGCTTGAGCTGCCAAGGAATTTGCAATGCCCCATGCAAAAGCAGTAGACAGCGAAGTGGTTAGCATTAACCATGTACCACCTGCTCTTTTCGCAACGTCGTAAAAAGCAGTGTTAAGGTCACTGAAAGATTTATAATCAGGCCATATCATAGAAGCGACCCAAGTCTGAAGTATGAAAAGTGCTCCAGCAAATAAAAGCGCTAATACAGTTGCTCTTCCGACTGTTTTTTTGCCTCCTACTGTTTCTTCAGCTAGTGTGCTTATTCCATCGAAGCCTAAAAAACTTAGAACTGCTATAGAAACTGCACTCATGACTAAACCTAGGCTAAAGTTTTGTGGATCGTAGAAAGCTTTAAATGAAAATTGTGCTCCTCCAACGCCTTGGGATATAGCTACAATACCGACAACTATGAATAATGCCAAAACGATCAATTCAAGTATCAGGACTATTTTATTAAATTTAGCAGTAAATTCAATGCCCAATATATTAATGATTGTATTAATGATTATGAATATTAATGCCCATACCACAACTGGAATAACCGGGAATATGCTGCTTAATGCTGCAGCACTAACGACATACAAGAGTGCAGGTACTAAAAGATAGTCTAATAATATAGCCCATCCTGTGAAAAAACCAATGACCTTGTTTAAACCATTTGTTGCATAAGAGTAAACAGAACCGGCTATTGGAAATGCCTCAGACATTGAAGCATAGCTAAAGGCAGTGAATATCATACCGATAATGCCTATTAGATATGCCAAAGCGACCATTCCTTTTGATATGTCAGCAACGAAGCCGTAGATACCAAAAGGAGCAATTGGAACCATGAATATGAGGCCGTAAATGATGAGATCCCATACAGATAGAGCCCTTTTTAACTCTTGCTTATAACCAAAATTTTCAAGAGTGCTGTCGCTTTTGTTATTCATAGAATATACCTCCCAATTAAAATATTATTCCATACTCCTCCAAGATCCAGTTTGGCATAGAGAAGCGTGCTGTCTTAAGTGGGTCGACAACTTGCGATATTTGAACATTTCCAGATATACTGAAAAGAGTCGAAATTTCTTCTATCGACAGGTCAGTGTACTTCTGGAAGAGTTTTGCCATATCATTTACTGCTGTTTCTATGGCTTTTTCTATTGATTCATTTGATGCGATCGCGGCAGTTACTTCATTTGTCCTTACAAGTGGATTATTGAGCTTTAAGTTTTTTAAAACTCTAAGCTCGACTGTAACGGCACCGCTTACTTCTACACCTGATACGCCTATTTCTCCATCGCCCATTACAGCGTGTAAGTCTCCTAATGCAAAAAGTGCGCCATCGACAAATACAGGCAAATAAAGCTTAGAGCCTTCCTCGATAAGCTTCGTATCCATGTTCCCTCCATGTGGACCAGGTGTACCGCAGTTTATTTCGCCTTCCTTTGGTGCAACTCCAATTACACCTATCATTGGTTTTACAGGAAATGAGAGCTTTTCATTGAAAATGACTTTGCCATCATTTATTTCAACTACTTTTGAATATAATTCATTCATCATATGACCTAAAACTCCCAGATTCTTTCCTGTCGCAACGACACCTTTATCATCAATGCCGATTTTTTTTATTGTCACTTCAAGTGTGTCGCTTTCTTCTGCACCATTGATGTAGATTGGACCTGTTGCGGGATTTACTTTATCCCAATCCATGGTTTCCAATTTGTCATCATTTGTTTTAATTTGACCTGAAAAACAGTCTAAAGTCTTTATCTTCACCTCCTCTCCGTCATTTACGAAAAGTACGGGATCGTTGTGCTTTGAAAAACTAAAAATGCACTTCTCATCTGTCAATTCATACATATTCCAGCATCTCCTTTTTATGTAAACTATACTTAAATTCATTATATCTCTAATTAAGATATCATTCAATAAAAATGTATTTTATCGATTAAAATATTTTTATAATTTCAAAAAAGATCTACTAAAGTTTAAATATAGAGACGAGAAAACATTGTGGAACAAATTAGATTATAAATATTGTTGAGGTTAAAAAATTTTTGCTTAACTTTTTTTAAAAAAAATATATAATGTAATTGGGATCAAAAATAAGATCTTCCTCTTTCTTAATTAATTAAATGCAATAACAGCTCTATGAGCTGTTATTGCATTTAGAGTCTTTTTATAAAAGTTTTTGTTGATTATTGGTTGAAATATAATAAAATATATATATGAGATAATTTTAGGGGAGATACTACGTATGCAACTGTGTACGAATTTTTTTTCCCTCTGTGAGGGTATTTTTTTCTTTGTCCCTTTAATATTTCCACTAACTCCTAGTCAATAGCCTCAATTATAGCTTTCATCATGGGCCGTCATGGTTTCAAAACAGTATAATAAACTTCTTGTTTAGAGATTTTGTATTTGAAAATTTTTAGAGCGATAAGCTTGATGATTTATATAGTTTAACGAAGCGTAGCTAGCAATATGTGATTTTCCGTTTTTTACTGGAAACTAAAGAAAAAATTGCATGATAAAAACATCATTTTTATAATAGTTTTACTACAAAAAACATAAAATTGTGTAGAGTTAACTTAGAAAAAATTAAAATTTCATGAGATAGGGGAAAGTGTAACTATTTTTGACATCCAATTGAATTTGTTATTACCATATATTAAACTAGATGTAAAATATTGAAACACTAGTAAAAATAAATTTTTCACTGGAATTTTAACACGAAATAATGCTTTTTGTTTTAACGTCTTGAAATCTATAACATCTTTAAACAACTATTATTAAGCATAGTCACCACTTTGTAAATTCTTTTGTAAATTATACAAGATGATTATGCTCTTGCCTATCCGAATTATAGGATAGCTTATTTATTTGCCAACTATAATTTTACTCTAAGATAAAGGAAATTAAGTTTATATTATCAATATATAAAAAATAAATATCGTAAATATTGATTTTTTAAAGTTTATAGTATATAATAATTATTAGTAAACACGTGTTTATAAAATTATTAGTTTGTACTAATATATTGGGGGTAGTTATATTAGAATTTCAAATTATTTATATTAATATTAATATAAATTTTTAAATTTTATAGATCATATTAAAAAATTAAACACTTGAAACAGTATTTTATTTGATGTAAAATTAACACGAATTATCGAAAAAATATATGTAATAAGGAGTTAAAAAATGAATAGTAAAGAAATTGCGAAAATTGCTGGAGTATCACGGAGTACTGTTTCAAGGGTAATAAACAATTATCCAAATGTACCTCTAGAAACGAGGGAAAAGGTTTTAAAAGTAATAAAAGAATATAATTACGTGCCGCATGCATCAGCAAGAATGCTGCGAGGCAAAATGTCAAATACAATTGGACTTGTGATTGTTGATCTAAATAGAAAAATTGATATTCACAAAGTTTACGACAATGTATATTTTGGACCATTTACAACTGCTGTTATTGATTTCGCAAATGAACGTGGATATAACGTTCTTGTTATTACGGTTTATAAGAGTAAAGATTTTAAGAAAGTGAAAGAAGTTTTTTATAATAAAACTATTAGTGGGGCTATATTTATTGGTGTTAAAAATAATGACCCAGATATAAAATATCTAATTGATGCAGGCTTAAAAGTTGTAATAATAGATCAGGAAATAAAAGATGATTTTAATAATTGTATTATTGTAAATGCAGATAATTTTAATGGTGCATACGAAGCTACGAAACATCTTATAAAATTAGGGCATAAAAAAATTGCACATATATCTGGAGACATGGATAAACTATCAGGAATTGAAAGATTTGAAGGCTACAAAAAGGCTTTAAAAGAAACGAAATTAACTTATAATAATAGCCTTGTTGTAAAAGGAAATTTCATAGAAGAAGGTGGTTATGAAGCAATAATAAAACTATTTAAAAAGTCAAGACCAACTGCAATTTTTATTTCTAATGATCAAATGGCTATAGGGGCAATGAAGGCACTTAATGATCTAGGTTATTCTATACCGGATGATATTTCTATAATTGGATTTGACGATATTGCTATATCGCGGTATTTAAAACCTTCTTTGACTACAATGAAAGTATCACTTTTACAGATGGCTGAAATTGCGGTAAATAATCTAATCAAGTCTATTGAAGATGAAATAATAATTACGGCAAAATTCATTGTACCTGTTGAACTTATTGAGAGAGAATCTTGTAAAGTATTTGAAGATAAAAATAATAATAGTGGAATAAAGGCTTAGAGCCTTTATTATATAAATTAAACACGTGTTTACAAAATATAAGGGGGTTTTTAAATGTTTAAAAAAATTATTGTCACAGTGCTTGCAGTAATTTTGACAATTGGAGCATTAACAGGATGTTCATCTTCTACTAATAGTAGTGGTAGTAGTAACACTCAATTGAATGAGCAAAATGGTACTAAAGAAAAAGTTACTTTAAATGTCTGGATAATGCCTAATAGTCCGTCACCTGACAAAGATTTTTTAGATGTTGTGAAACCATTTACAGACACTCATCCTAATATAAACGTAAAGGTTACAGTTATTGATTGGGGATCTGCATGGACTAAAATAACGACAGCAGCAACAAGTGGAGAAGCTCCGGACGTAGTTCAACTTGGTACAACATGGGTTGCAGCAATTTCTTCAATGGGTGCTCTTGAAGATTTAACTTCGAAAATTTCTGAAGTGGGTGGTGCATCGGTGTTTTTACCTTCAGCATGGACAACGACAGGTATAAAAAATTCAGGTGTTACAACTGCAATACCATGGTTTGTTGATACAAGAGGAATATTTTACAGGAAAGATGTATTTGAAAAAGCTGGAATTGATCCAAAGCAAGGACTTAATACATGGGATTCAATGCTTGAGACAGCAAAAAAAATCAATAACATAGATATTAATGGGAAAAAAATTGCGGCATTAGGTATACCTGGCAAAAATGATTGGAATGTTTTACACAATGTAGCTCCATGGATTTGGGAAGCAGGGGGAGACTTGTTAACACCTGATGATCAACAAGCAGCTTTTAACAATGATACAGCATTAAAAGGGCTTGACTTTTATACAAATTTCGCAGTTGAAGGGCTTGTACCAAAGGCTACACTTGAAAAAAATACAGCAGATATCGAAAGTAATTTTGCAAATGGTGACTATGCAATGATAATAGATGGACCATGGATGATAAAAAATTTTGAAACACCATCAGACAAGGGAGGGATGGGTGATTCACCAATTGCTAAAGATTATGGTGTTGTACCACTTCCTCAAGGTCCTGCTGGTAGATTTTCTTACTTTGGAGGTAGCGATTTAGCAATTTTTAAATCATCAAAAAACAAAAATGAGGCTTTTGAATTAATTAAATATCTTGTTTCAAAAGAGGCACAAGTAGCATATTCTAAAGTGTCTGGACAGCTACCTGCAGTAAAAGAAGCTTTTAATGATCCATTCATTGCAAATGATCCAAATAGGTCAGTATTTAAGGAGATAGCAGAATATGGTCGTTCATACCCTGCTATTCCGGCATGGGGTTCTATTGAAAATATAATGGTTAAGCATATAGGTACGGTTTGGGATGATGTTGCTGGTGTTAATGGTAAATTTAATCCCAATATGATAAAAAATGAAATGGATAGAGCTGCAGAGGAAGTAAACGGTGCTCTAAAACAATCTCAATAATAAATGAAAAGCATGTCATTACAAATACATAGTTTTTGTAATGACATGCAATACCAGTAGGGAGGTTTTTAAGTTATGGAATTTTTGAAGCAAAATTTTAAGAAAAATAGGTTAGCATATATACTGATACTTCCTGCAATCGTTGCAATGCTTATGATTCATTTTGTCCCAATGATAGAAGGTCTATATATATCATTACTTAATTTAAATCAGTATACTTTATTAAAATTTTTACACGCACCATTTGTAGGATTTCAAAATTTTTATAAAATTTTGTTTGATCCTACAAGCACTTTGAGAATAGGCTTTTTAGATGCAGTAAGAAATACTATTATCTATACGATTGTTGTTAATTTTGGAGTACTTGTTATTGGCATGTTACTTGCATTGGTATTAAATCAAGAGTTTAAGGGAAGGGGTATAGCAAGAACAATGCTTTTACTTCCATGGGTTGTTCCATCATATGTTGTTGGAATTTTGTGGGGATTTATGTGGCAGCAAGATAATGGCATTATAAACAAAATACTTGTAAATTATTTACATTTATTGTCTTATAAGCCATTTTGGCTCATAGGCTCAAATGTAATTGTAGCAATAATAATTCCTACAATTTGGCGTTCTTTTCCAATGACTATGATAATGCTTTTAGCAGGTTTACAGTCCATATCAAGTGATTTTTACGAAGCTGCAGAAATAGATGGTGCTACAGGATGGCAAAAATTTTACTATGTCACTCTTCCATTTTTAAGACCAGTTATAGGAACACTTTTATTATTTGGAATGATTGGTAGTATCTATTCCTATAACATAGTTGCAATGATGTTTGGAAATGGTTCAGGATTTCCTGGAGAGTGGGGAGACTTAATTATGACAAATATAACTAGGAATTCATTCAATATGTGGCAATTTGGAACTGGTGCTGCTGCATCTGTTTTATTAATGATTACTGTTTTAATGTTAACCGGGATATGGTATAAAATTTTTAAAGATTCTTTAACAATGAATTGAAGGGGGAATCTTGTTTGATTAAAGAAGACGTTGTAACTAAAAGAAAATCAATATTGAAATTTAATTATAGAGAAAAGAAAAAAATTAAAAAAATAATTTCTTTATTATGTTTGTGGATATTTGTTGCATTTACAGTTTTCCCAATTATATGGATGGTTATATCTTCAACAACAAATCAACAAGATTTACTTAGTGGTGATATAAGGCCGAGTTTTAAAAATATATTAGCTAACTATCATGATATGTGGACAAATATAAATTTTGGGATGTATTTTAAGAACAGTGTTATAATCGTTTCATGTACGACAATTTTAGCTTTGTCTATTGCAATACTTGCGGGTTATGCACTTGCTAGATTCAAGTTTATAGGTTCGAATTTGTTTGGTATTGCAACGCTTGGAACACAGATGATACCAGGGATACTATTTTTATTACCTCTATATTTAATATTTATACAAATGCAGCAAACTTTTGGAATAAAAATGGTTAATACATATCATGGGATAATATTAACTTATTCGGCTTTTTATATACCATTCAGCATATGGATTTTAAGAGGTTTTTTTGCATCTATTCCGATGGAAATAGAAGAAGCTGCAAGAATTGATGGGTGTACTCAGTTTAGTGCATTTTTAAGAGTGATATTGCCTTTAGCAATACCTGGAATCGTTGCAACCGCGATATATATATTTCTTATGGCATGGGATGAATTATTATTTGCTTGGGTACTTACTACTTCAGCAGATGTTCAAACTATTCCTGTTGGTATAAGACTTTTTGTAGGCCAATATCAGAACAGATACGATTTGCTTATGGCGGCATCTACTGTAGTTACTATACCAATTGCTCTTATGTTTTTCTTGTTGCAGAAATATTTTATTAGTGGAATGACAGCAGGTGCTGTAAAAGGATAAAAATGAGTGGTTTCATTGAAAAAATTTAAAGATGATTTCATCTGGGAACTCTTACATAAGCATATCAGATAGAAGGTGCGTATGATGAAGATGGAACTATTCCATCTATAAGGGATACATTTCCAAAAACTGAAGGAAAGGTATATGATTACAATATTGGTGATTTTGCATGTGACTATTATCTTTTTGTAAGGATGATATAAAATTATTAAAAGATATATGTGTAAAGACGTACAGATTTTATATTCATGACCGAGGATTTTCATGGAGATTGATATTTGATCCAAATGGTATGAATTTCCATGAAAAGATTATTGAGAACTTAAAAAATGATATTTTACCTATTTAACAATTTATAATTGGTGTATGACATAATGAGTATGGCACGGGAGGATGACCAAATATAGGCAGTAAATTGGTATTTAAGATATGATATAAAATTATTTGATGAGTTTTGCGATTCAATATTACAGTGGATAACACATAATGACCATGGTACCTCTATTTTAAGTTATGCATTAGGTGGGCATGCGCTGGACCATAAAATGGAAAATGGAAAGTGGTATTAAAAAGTAATAATGGAAAATACACATGAATAGTACGATGAGTATAAAAGTTTTTAATGTCTGTATAATGGGGTTAAATACCTCAGCTTAAGTTGAAACCTGTAGGTCAACAAAATAAATATTCACTTCTAGTGAAAAATAGATATGAGCATAATTAAAAAATCGATCAAAAATAAAAACCAGAATAGGTAGGTAATGTAAATGATAAAGGCTAAAAAATATACTTGAACATTTAAAACTAAATAAAAGAAAAAAAAGAGCTGAAAAAGGGCATAAAAATCCTGTAGATAATTGATGGCAAAAATTGAGAACTAAAACATATAAAAATTAAGCTAAACGCTTTAAACCATCAAGAGATTTAATTTTATCGATATTACCTGATTTATATGCAACAATAGCAAGTGTCAATAAAGTAATATGGCCAAAAGTATTTAAATTACTTACAGAATCAATGTTTCTAACGTATGCCCTTTCAAAATCTAAAGCTTTAAAGCGGGAATTATATCTTTCTGATTCTGTCCTTAATTTATATTTGGATTTGAAATATATAGAATTTCTATCAATTGAAGACCTGTAATCAGTAGATATAGAAGTATATTTAATGCAACCCCTGTACTTTTTGCCATTAAAGTATTTGGGATGATGGCATGGGCAAAGAGAATCATTTTTAGACTTATAGTATTTACAACGATGTTTTTGCTTAATAAAACCATCGAAATACTCTTTACCATCTTTAATCATTGGAATACCTGCATCACAGACAACATGACCATCATCAGTTAATTTATGCGTTTTAGAGCCTCTCTTATTAAGAGGAATAAAACAATGACCATGGAGGGTGTCTCTCACAAAACTATAGACTTTCTTAACATCATAGCCTTTGTCAGCAATAAAATTGACACCTTCAAGATTAAACCAATTGTTGGTTTCAGATAAAAGAGGGATTGCAGCATCAAAATCGGGGATATTAGCAGGAGTGGTTACTTCAGCAATAGGAAGACCAGACAAAGAATCAATAATAATATGGTTTTTATATCCCCAATAAAATTCAAAATTTTTATTAGAAGAATCATTAGAAGCAGTATGAACACCAAGTCTACAATCCTTGTCAGACTTAGGCTGATTATCTTTAGAGAATTTATTTTTAGAAAAACACTTAGGATTATTGAACTTAGTATTAGCCTTAATAGGAGTAGAATCCAAAGAAATAGATTCACCAGAAATAAGGCCGAAATCCTTAAGAATATTAACTTGATTCTGCATAACATAAGACAAATATTTATGATCAAAATTTTTAAGGAAACGATCAAAAGTCCAATAAGAGGGCAACTTTTTAGTAATATCAAAACCGCAGAGGTGAGCAATAATAAGATTATTATTAAGATAATCAATGAGATCAGAAATCTCACCGAATTTCTCAGCTTTCATAACAATGATGGCTCTAAAGAGGGCATGACGAGAATAACCTCTAGGGCCAAATTTAGAAGGCGGGAATTCAGGAATGGAAGACAAATCAAGATTGCTAAATAAAGAAGTATAAAAATCAATTTTAGGTTGAGAAGTAAAAAGGTCAATAATGTTTAAAACTTGTTGAAGCTGGTACATGTAGGGTTTCCTCCTTTAATGTTTAATGATGCTAATAATACAATAATTCGACATAAAAGGCAGGAAATCCTACATATCAGATAAAAAATTTTCAGGGTGATAAGAAAAAAGCATATCTTAAAAATGGCTAAAATCAAGGCTTTTGAGATATGCACAAGTCTAAGTGAAAAATAAACTAGAGGTGATAAATATGCAAAATTATAGAAAGTCGTCGCATGCTACGTATGATCTAAAATATCATGTAATATGGATAATAAAATACAGAAAACCTGTATTGGCCGGAAAAATAGCAGAAAGGACAAGAGAACTAATAAGAATGGTATGCAAAAATAACGAAGTAGAAATATTATCAGGGCATGTGTCAAAAGATCATATACACATACTAGTGTCAGCACCACCACATTTGTCAGTAAGTAAGGTAGTACAATATATAAAAGGATACAGTTCAATAAAGCTTCTGATGGAAAATAAGGAGCTTAACAAACAATTTTGGGGACAACATACGTGGGCATGAGGATACTTTGTAGCAAGTAGTGGCAATGTAACAGATGAAGTGATAATAGTATATATGCAAAATCAAGACATTAAAACTCAATATCCTTAAGATTTTGGGTTTTAAAAAAATAAAATAAATTAAAGGAGGTCATATAAAATGAGCAAGATAGCGAGACAGATAATAACTGTTTTCGTGACCCTTGTACTGGCAGTATATTCTATCCCTATTATTGGGGCAACCAGTAAGCAAAGTTATGAGACTGAAAAGTATCCATACTTACTTGGAAATGATAATGTAAAAAAACCATCTGTAGCAGGAGCTTTACAAGTTGTCGAAAAGAATGGACGGAAAATACTTGCAGATGAGAATGGAGATCCAATACAACTTCGTGGCATGAGCTCTCATGGATTGCAGTGGTTTCCGCAAATTATTAATGATAATGCCTTCGCAGCACTTTCTAAAGATTGGGAGGCAAATGTAATACGACTTGCAATGTATGTTGGCGAAGGAGGATATGCTACAGATTCAAGTGTTAAAGATAAGGTAATACAAGGTATCGATTTGGCTATTAAGAATGACATGTATGTTATTGTTGACTGGCATGTACTTAATCCTGGCGATCCAAATGCAGATATATATAGCGGAGCTTTGGATTTTTTCAAAGAGATAGCGCAAAAATATCCAAACGATAAGCATATTATTTACGAATTGGCAAATGAGCCTAATTCAAATGCTCCAGGTGTTACAAATGATCTGGATGGCTGGGAAAAAGTAAAATCTTACGCAGAACCTATCATCAAAATGCTAAGAGATACGGGAAATCAAAATATTGTAATTGTCGGCAGTCCAAATTGGAGTCAGCGTCCAGATTTGGCAGTGGAAGATCCTATTAATGATAAAAATACTATGTATTCAGTGCATTTTTATACAGGTACTCATCTTACGGAAGAGGATGGCAAACCAGGATATGTTTTTGGTAACATGGTATATGCAATTGAACATGGCCTTCCTGTTTTTGTAACGGAGTGGGGTACAAGTGATGCAAGCGGAAATGGTGGACCTTATTTAGATGAGGCTGATAAGTGGCTTAATTACTTAAATGAAAACAATATCAGCTGGGTCAATTGGTCACTTTCTAACAAAAATGAGAGTTCTGCAGCTTTTACACCTTATGTGGCAGGAGAAACTGAAGCAACTAATTTAGACCCAGGACCTGATCAAGTATGGAGCATCCCAGAGCTTAGTGTTTCTGGAGAATATGTTCGTGCACGCATAAAAGGAATTCCGTATCAACCAATTGATCGTTCAAAAAAACCATATAAAACAGTAGTATGGGATTTTAACGATGGAACGACTCAAGGGTTTGTTGTAAATAAAGATAGTCCTATACAAAGCATCAAATTGTCAAATGAAAATAACATGTTAAAAATTGATGGTATGAAGGATAGTAAAGATGTTTCTGAAGGAAATTTTTGGGCGAATGTACGTATTTCGGCTGATGAGGCAACTATAAAGCCAGATATATTTGGAGCAGGTGAGTTGATGATAGATGTAGTTGTTTTAGAGCCTACTACTGTGTCAATTGCTGCTGTTCCGCAGAGTACCAATCATGGATGGGCTAACCCTAATCGTGCTGTCATAGCTACTCCGGATGATTTTGCGTTACAGTTGGATGGCACATATGAAGCTACTTTGATTATAACTAAAGACGATGCTCCAAATCTTGAAGCTATTGCAACAGATACGAGTGACAATACTTTGACTAATATTATTCTTTTTGTTGGTGTAGAAAATGAAGATACTGTTTATATAGATAATATTACAGTGTCAGGAAATCGTACAGTTGTTGAGCAGCCGGTTAAAAATGATCCATTGGGGACTGCGATGTTACCATCAGATTTTGAGGATATGACTCGTCAAGGCTGGGATTGGGATCAATCATCAGGAGTAAAAAGTGCACTTACTATACAAGAATCAAATGGTTCCCATGCCTTATCATGGGAAGTTCAATACCCTGATGTAAAACCTATTGATAATTGGGCTTCTGCGCCTCGTCTAATTCTTCGAAACATTAATGCTACCAGAGGTGATAATAAGTATTTGGCATTTGATTTTTACCTTAATCCAAGCCGTGCAAATAAAGGTTCGCTGGCGATTAATTTGGCTTTTGCACCTCCAAGTTTAGGTTATTGGGCTCAAGAATCTGACACATATAATATACCGTTAGAATCGCTATCTCAGCTTTCGAAAACGAATGATGGATTGTATCACTTTAAAGTTAGCTTTGACCTTGATAAAATTGCGGATAATAAAGCAATTGCACCAGATACTGTTTTACGCGATATAATCATAGTCGTTGCTGATGAGAACAGTGACTTTATTGGTAGAATGTATTTAGACAATGTAAAATTTGAGGTAGATAACCAATCACAAAATGGTAATAGTAGTTCAAATGTATCTGCATCTTCATCGTATACATCAAATTCAGTCAATGAAAAGCAACAAGATGTAATAATAATATCTGGTAACAGTGTATCAAAAATTGATGAAGATAGTATAATGAATGATATAAAAGATACGAGCACAAATGAAATAGTTTTTGATCTTACAAAAGTTGGAGATAGTAATCAAAAAGTTCTTGAAGTGCCAGTAAGTATTTTGGTTTTAGCATATGAAAACAATAAGAACATAGTAGTAAACTCTGGTGAAATGAAATTTGAATTAGCAAGACAATCTATAAAATTAGATGGGTTAAGCGATTCTGTAAAATTTCATATAACTAATAATGAAAATAGTAATAATGGTGAACTTATGCCTATTACAAATTCATACATCATAAAAATAACTTCAGGTGACAAAGATGTAGAGATGACGTTACCAATTATTTTGTCATTAAATGTAAATAGAGCAAAAGATATAAGAAAAATAGGAATTTACAGCTATGATGAATCGAATGGTCAGTGGAAATATTTAGGTGGAAGTGTAGATAAAAGTACGAAGACAATAACATATGATGCGATATCATCGTCGGTTTATGCAGTATTTGAATTAGAAAAGAACTTTAAAGATGTTAATAGTGATTTTTGGGCTGAAGATGTAATAAGCGTACTTGCAGCAAAGCACATTGTAAGTGGAGAAAACAGCAATAATTTTGCACCTAATGACAAGATTACAAGAGCTGAATTTGCATCAATGGCTGTAAGAGCATTAGGAATTTCTGAAACATCGTATAAAGGAGAATTTAACGATGTAAAAGGTGACTCATGGTATGCGGGTGCTATACAAGCTGCATATGGTGCAGGCATTATAAGTGGTGATGGTAAACAAATAAGACCTGATGACCCATTGACAAGAGAGGAAATGGCTGCTATTGCAATGAGAATATATGAGAAATTAACTCAGTATAGTGACATAAATGGAAATACTTCTTTCACTGATGATAATGAGATAAGTATTTGGGCAAAAAATGCAGTTTTAAAAGCCATGAAGCTTCAAATTATCGAAGGAGAGCCGGGCAACAAATTTAAACCTAAAAATGAAGCTACAAGAGCGGAAGCAGCAGCGGTTATATATAGTGTTTTGGATAAAGTAGGTAATATATAAGTATGCTAATATTTAATAAATTTATATTAATTGTGAGTTATATGTTATATGTAGATGCATAATAGCATCTTTTTTTTGCCAAGGAAAATAGATAAAGCAAATATTTCTGATTTTAGTAAATGCATATTTGGATAAAAATATAAAGAAACTATAGATGAGAAAATTAGAATTGTCTCGGTACCTAATTCAGTATCAGTACAAATAAATGCAATGTAGAGCATTCTCATTTTTAAAAGCTTTCTCAGGCCAGCACAATACTACTACAGCATTATCTATGCCATTTAAGGCTCCTTCATAACGATATACCCAGTACCTAGAAGTGTTCACTGTAACAAGGTGAACTTCGTCCTTTTCGATATATTGGGCAAAATCTTTTATCTGAATTCTGATGCCTTGTGGATAGATAATTCTGTTAGTTTTTAGTGCTCCTATGAGATGGTATCCTCTTTCAAAATGTGCTTCTATTACTTTTTTGTTTATGTACCATGAATCACATAGTCCATATGCTAGCCCTTTAGGTATTGGAAGCATAGATACCATTTCACATATTCTTTCGATTTTGCTTTTGCCACCTTTTTCATAGCGTTCAATGTAGTAAGGCAATACTACTTTGCCGCAGGATAGCATCATGGTAAGAAGTTGATGTCCCCAAACTTGTTTCCCTTTTAGATGTGATTGATGGAATCCTGTTGCCTGGATAGAATGCTTAGCCTGTGACGAAGGCTTCGTCTTTTCAGCAATAGTATCATCAAAAATCACAAATATCGGCTTGTTGCTAATTTGGGATAATTCAAATATAATACGAATAACTTCTCGCCTTATAGCTTTCCATGCATATTCTATATTCCAAACACCTTGGCTTAAAAATTTGCCAAAGGTAGTTCTATGGCAATTAGCAAAGCTTAAATTAACTACATCAGTAACAGTATCACTATAACCCTTTTGAGTGGCAGCAATTATAAATTCTAAAATATGGCGAATAACAGGCTTAGAGAAATATAATGCAAAATTTATTTTCATTAAGTACTAGATTATTGATGAAATTTCTGTTATTCTTTTATTATGAGACATTTGCTCCACTCCTATGATTAATATTGTTTTGGTACAGCAATATATTAATACCATAGAAACGAGCATTTGTCTCTATTTTTTATTAAATTTTTTCATGTAAGTTTATTATGGTAATTTATGTTAGTGATTTTTCTCATCTATAGTTAGTATATTTATTATGCTATAATATAGTAATATAAGAATTATTTACAATACTCTTGTTATTAGGAGATGATAAAATTGGCATTTACAGAAATATCAATCAGAAAAGCATTTACATTTCTTGAGCCGGGACCTGTTATACTTGTTACGACAAGGGAAGGTGACAAAAATAATATAATGACTATATCATGGCACATGGTTACGGATTTTATCCCGCACATTGCAATATCAACAGGAGCGTGGAATCATTCATTTACAACGATGATGAAGACGAAGGAATGTGTGATAGCAATTCCTGGTGATGATATGATTGAGAAAGTCGTAAGAATTGGTACGGTATCAGGTACGGAAGTTGATAAGTTTAAGGAATTTGGACTGACACCATTGCCTGCAAAAAGTGTAAAGGCACCTCTTATAGAAGAATGTATTGCATGTATAGAGTGTAAAGTCGAGGATTATATTGAAAAACATGGGATTGTTGTACTGGAAGGGATTTGCCTGTGGGTAGATCAAGACAAAAAAGGGAAATATACATTTCATGCCAATGGCGATGGTACTTTTACAGTAGATAGTGATAAGGTGCTAAATTACAGAAGTATGATGGAAAAATGGATTCCTGAGGGTGTGTGAGAGAGTAATAATCGGACTTAATAGACGGGGGGATTTTTTTGAGGCTTATAAAAAGGTTTGCGTCGTATTACAAGCCGCATATATGGCTATTTATACTTGACATGACCTGTGCATTTTTCATATCAGCGTCGGATCTCGTCTTTCCAATGGTGACGAGAAATGTAATAAACAATGTTATACCAAATAAAGAATTTAACCTTATATACAGATTTGCAATACTATTAGCAATTATGTACTTTGGAAGGATGATACTTGAATACATAGTTGGATACTACGGACATGTTTTAGGTGTAAACATAGAGTACGATATGAGAAAGGATGCTTTTGCACATCTTCAGAAACTGTCTATGAATTACTATGACAATACAAAGACAGGCTATATAATGTCAAGGGTTGTCAATGACTTAAATGAGATAGCAGAAGTAGCACATCATGGTCCAGAGGATCTTTTTTTGTCTATCATAAGGATAATAGGTACATTCATACTTTTGCTTACAATTGATGTGAGACTGACATTGGTTGTATTCACCATAATACCTTTTATGTTTATATACATGTATATTTACAACAATAAGTTTGAAGTTATATGGAAGAATGTCCGTGAGACGCAGGCACAGATGAATGCTACATTGGAAGAAAGCATTACAGGAATAAGGGTCGTCAAATCATTTGTAAGGGAAAAATTTGAAAAGCTTAAATTTGACAATAAAAGCTCTATGTACAAAAGCGCCAGGTCAAAAGCAGTTAAGCATATTGGCATATTTGATTCCAGTGTAAATTTTCTTTCTAATATATCAGTTGTGATTACTCTTGCAGCAGGTGGTTATTTCATATCAAAAGGACTTATAAATACAGGTGATTTGGTGGCATATATCATATACATAAGCCAGTTTTTGCAGCCTTTGACTGTGCTTTTAAGATTCGTAGAGCAATATCAACAGGGAATGGCTGGATTTAGGCGGTTTGTGGAGCTTATGGATACAGAGCCAGAGATAGCTGACAAAAAAGGTGCGATAGAGTTAAAAGATGTGAAAGGCAATATTGAGTTTGACAATGTCACATTTAGCTACGACAACAAAAAAGAAGTTTTATCTGGAATAAACCTTAAGATAAAACACGGGGAGACGGTTGCGATAGTAGGGCCGTCAGGTGCAGGTAAGACCACACTTCTAAGCCTTATACCGAGGTTTTATGAGATAGATGCTGGCTCCATAAAAATTGACGGTATAGATATAAGGGATGTGAAGCTTTCATCATTGAGAGAAAATATAGGCATTGTCCAGCAGGATGTATTTTTGTTTTCGGGCACAATAAAAGAAAACATCTCATACGGTAAATTAGATGCTAGTGACGAAGAAATAATAAATGCGGCCAAAGCTGCAAATGCTCACGACTTCATAATGGAGCTAAAAGATGGCTATGATACGTATATTGGAGAAAGAGGCGTTAAATTATCTGGTGGGCAAAAGCAGAGAATATCTATTGCAAGGATGTTTTTAAAAAATCCTCCGATACTTATACTTGATGAAGCAACATCGTCACTTGATAACAAAAGTGAATCGATTATCCAGCAGTCTATTGATAATCTATCGAAAAACAGGACTACCCTCATAATCGCTCACAGGTTAGGAACTATAAGAAATGCTAAACGGATAATCGTACTTACTGAAAATGGAATAGAAGAAGAGGGCACGCATGAAGAGCTTATGAATCGAAAAGGTGTATATTATAATCTGTACAACTACCAGCAGGAAAATTTGACAATAGTTTAAGGAGGTTGTCAAATCATCATTATATGATTTCATTTTGTCATATATAGGTATGCGCTTAATAACGCATATCTATATATATTTTCGATTTTCTTTAAGTCCCTTGCTTAATAAATAAATTATATATTGATTTAAGCTGGTGCCCTCTTCGTCTGCAGCTTTCACTAATATAAGGTCTTTTATATGGTATAGTTATAGTCAAGTTTTCAAAATGATATGTATAATGGCTAGAGCCTTTTGAAGGTTGGGTTCGAACAAAGCCAACATCTAATAAAATTTTATCAATTTCTTCAAAACGCACTGTTTTAGGATTGTTTTTAATTTTCTCGATTAACTTTTCTTTTTTGGACATAAGCTATCATCTCCAAACTTCTACGATATTATATATGACATTATATATAATGTCAATAGAACAAAGTTATTGTACAATTACCAGCAGGAAAATTTGGTGATAGAGTGAAATATCCTGTACAAGTCAGATAATTTGTGTTAAAATAAAGTAAAAGTAAATATTTTTGTCTGGGGAGCTGGGGTGATAGCCCGGCTGAGAGTTAGCAGCTATTTCTGCTATGACCCATAAACCTGATCTGGATAATGCCGGTGTAGGGAGTACATTGGACTTTAAGTGTGCTTATCCAGCACACTTTTTTCATTTTTATTTCCTTAAGGCAGACAAAAAGGAGGAATTGATGTGAAGAAGTTACTTACAATTGCAGGCTCAGACAGCATTGGCGGTGCTGGCATAGAGGCAGATTTAAAGACGTTTTGTGCCCTTGGAGTATACGGCATGTGCGTCATTACGGCAGTGACGGCACAGAATACTGTAGGTGTTTTTGATGTGAGGGAGATGGATGCAGATATCATAAAGAAGCAGATTGATTGCGTATTTGATGATACAGAGGTGGATGCCGTAAAGATCGGCATGGTATCAAGCCAAGAGATCATTGACGCCATTGCATCATCTCTTAAAAGATGGAATCCGAAGAATGTCGTATTAGACCCTGTAATGATATCGAAAAGTGGGTATTACCTTCTTAAGAAGGATGCCATAGACGCTTTAAAGACAAAACTTTTGCCTATGGCAGATATAATAACGCCAAATATACCAGAAGCATGTGAACTCACCGGAATGAATATTGAGGGAATTGAAGACATGAAGGAGGCTGCAAAGAAAATCATCGACATGGGTGTAAAAGCTGTCGTTGTAAAAGGCGGTCATTCTGTAGAAAATGCTACTGATGTATTTTACGATGGAAATGAATTTTTAATCCTGCCACAGGAGAGGATCGATACTAAAAACATACATGGGACAGGATGCACGTACTCTTCTGCTATTGCTGCATACCTAGGCAAAGGATTAAATTTAAAAGATGCAGTTAAGAGTGCAAAAAGCTACATAACAGAAGCTATTAAAAATTCTCTTGAGGTAGGGAAAGGTGTAGGACCTGTTGGACATTTAGTAGATCTTTACAGGAAAGCAGGCATAGACTATGAAGATTAAAAACTCGACGTTATTTTTGATATGGGCAGGTGCGGCAATATCCATTGCTGAGGTTTATACAGGTTCATTGTTTGCACCATTAGGCTTTACAAAAGGGCTTTTAACTATCTTTCTAGGTCACATAATCGGTACGTTGTTTTTTGCGCTGGGAGGACTTATGTCCTATAAGGTTAAAGAGCCTGCAATAGAATCAACTAAGGTCGTTCTAGGAGACAGAGGCATGATCTTTATAGGATTTTTAAACGTGCTTCAGTTGATTGGTTGGACGGCTGTTATGATATTACAATCTGCAAAGGCTTTCAATGGTGCTATTGGCATGTCTACTTCTTTAGGGATTTTTATTGTAGGTGTATCTGTTTTGATATGGACTTTATTCTTTGACAGCGAAGCTTACTGGATAAACAATATTGCTGTTGTACTTCTGTTTATCTTGACTATTTTCGTAGTTGTATTTTTAAAAGGCGGGAAAATAGCGGAAGTAACGGGAGACATGAGCTTCAGCGGTGCAGTGGAGCTTGCTGTTGCTATGCCTGTATCATGGCTTCCACTGGTAGGGGATTACACTATGAACAGTAAAGATGGAAAGTCAAGCTTTATATATACATTTGCAGGTTACTTCATAGCAAGCTGTTTCATGTATTTTATAGGTTTATATGTTGCGCTAAAAACAGGCGGCAAAGATATAATTTCATACTTTGCATCAATAAAAACAGGTGTTGTACCGCTGCTTATAATACTTTTGTCGACGGTTACTACGACTTTTATGGATGTTTATTCTGCTGCTGTTTCCACATTGTCCATTGTCAAAGCAAGATTAAGCAGAAAAAATTTACTTGTAATATATTCAATAGTAGGTTTGATTGCAGCATATCTATTTCCAATGGACAACTACCAAAACTTCTTGTATGCCATAGGAAGCGTGTTTATCCCGGCGTATACTGTGGTATTTGAGGATTTCTTCTTGATGAATAGTAAAAGCAATAGGCTTCTTAATGTACCTGCAACTATTTCATTTATCGTTGGAGCTTTAACGTATAATTACCTTACATACTACGGCACAAACCTTTCAAAGTGGTTTATAACGCCAACGATAGGAACGATAATTTTGACTGCTGTAATATATCCAGTAATTAAGTCTTTAAATAAGAGAGAGGAGAAAATTTATGATTGAAGAAGCAATAAAAGTTTTAGAAAAATTAAAAAGAGAAGTACCGCTTGTTCACGCAATAACAAATTACGTCGTAATAAACGACAATGCCAATGCGCTACTTAGTATCGGGGCATCTCCTGCAATGGTGATGTCACCAGACGAAGCGTATAATTTTACAGCAATTTCAAATGCTTTGTATGTAAATATAGGCACTATAAATAATGAGACTAAAGAGACAATAATCAATTCTGTAATATCAGCAAAAGACCACAAAAAACCAGTTGTCCTAGATCCTGTAGGCTGTGCTGCCATAAAAAGCAGAGTTGACTTTGTAAATATGCTTTTGAAAATAGGAGAAATAAGCATTATTAAGGGAAACGGCGGAGAAATAAAGGCTCTATCAGGTGAAAGCGCAAATGTCAAAGGTGTAGACTCCCTTGATGACAGCGGAAATGTTGATTCTTGTGTAAAACTTGCAAAACATACAAAGACGGTTGTTGTATCGACAGGAAAAGAAGATTATATAAGCGACGGCAGGAGAGTGGTAAAAGTAAATAACGGTGCAAATCTATTTACAAAAATAACAGGGGCAGGATGTACTTTAGGTGCAATAATGGCCGCTACTTCAGCTTGCAGCGATGACAAAGTGATATCATCATTAGCAGCACTTCTTATTATGAATATATCTGGTGAGTTGGCGGAAAAAGAGTGCAATGCCCCCGGATCATTTAGGACAAAATTTATAGATTATCTATACATTCTAGACTCTGACATGATAAGGAAATACGCTGATATTGAAGTATTGGAGGCGTAAGCATGAAAGATTTTGACATATCTCTTTATTTGGTTACTGACAGAAAGCTTTTGAAGGCTGGTAGAGATTTTTACGATGCTGTAGAAGAGGCACTAAAAAACGGCGTTACTATGCTGCAGCTTAGGGAAAAGGATGTTTCATCGAAGGAATTTTATGAGATTGCTAAGAGATTAAAAGATATTGCAGCAAAATACAGCATTCCGTTTATAATTAATGACAGAATCGATATAGCTCTGTCTGTTGATGCAGACGGCGTTCATCTAGGTCAAGAAGATCTGCCATGCAGCATTGCAAGAAAGATCTTGGGAGATGATAAGATAATCGGCATATCTGCTGGATGCGTAGATGAGGCGGTAAAAGCAGAAAAAGACGGTGCTGATTATATAGGGGCAGGTGCTGTATTCTATACAGGCACAAAGAAAGACATAGGCGAAGCAATAGGGCTTTTGAATTTAGAGAAAATTAAAAAGGCAGTGAATATACCTGTTGTCGCCATCGGAGGTATAAAATACAGCAATGCACAAGATGTGATGAAGACAGGCGTTGATGGAATATCAGTTGTATCAGAGATCATGGCATCAGATGATATAGGTTTTGCCACAAGGCGATTAAAAGATGCTATATCAAAGTAGGTATGAAAAGCACATTCTTGTAAATAGGATGTGCTTTTTAAATTTTGCCAGCATCTTTTTTTATCATAAACCTGCAAAGGTAGATCATGATAAGAGAGCACATGACCATTATAACAGAAAGGCTTAAAGCGTAATTTAAGTCACTTTGCATTGCAGTGTATATGGCTAGCGGCATTGTTCTCGTCTTTCCCTCTAGATTGCCGGCAAAGATTATAGTTGCTCCGAATTCGCCAATAGCTCTTGCCCATGTGCTTATAAGTCCAGTTATGAGAAATCTCTTTGTTATCGGGATGTATATGGCTGTCATCAGCTTAAAATCGCTGACACCAATTAGTTGTGATTCTTCCCATATTGTTCTATCGACAGCCATAAATGAAGAATAAGCTGCTTTGATGTAGTATGTGGATGATATGAAAATCTGTGCTAATATTACGGCTATCACTGTAAATGATATTTGTATGCCTATTGAACTCAAAAATTTTCCTATGATGCCTTCTCTACCAAATGCCATCAAAAGGGCAATTCCTGCAACTGCAGGTGGTAAAATTGCAGGTATGTCGACAAGGTATTCGGTAAATGTAGATATCTTTCCTTTCTTAAATGCAATATAGTATGCAAGAGGTGTTCCAAATAAAAATGTGATGACGACGGTCACACTAGATGATATGATACTAAGGAGTAGTGCATTGATTGCAGGACAAGATGTGATTTCAGTTACTATTATATTTAAAGGAGTTCTAATTATCAGCGAAATAAAAGGTATTAATAAGAAAAAAATCAAAATTGATATGGTTAAATAAATATACGTCATTTGAAACACCTCTTTAATGATTATCATTTCATTATAAATCCGTAATCCTTTAGTATTTTCTTTCCATCTCCATTTAATAAAAAATCTAGAAATTTCGACGATAAAGTCTTGTATTTAGTATTTTTAACGATAGCAGCAGGATATGTTGCAATGACATTGTATTTATCAGGTATGTTAATAACTTTTATTTTGCCAGAAAATGGCTTTGCATCAGTAATATAAACAATGCCAGCGTCTGCTTCACCCATTGCAACCTTTTGTGCAACATCTGTGACAGTTACTTCTTTTGTAACGACATTTTTCAGTGTTGCTTCCTTGAACCCTTTATAGTCAGCATCGATTTTTGACAGCATATCAAGCGCATATTTACCGGCTGGGACAGATTCATCTGCAAGAGCTAATTTCACTCCGGAATTTTTTATATCCATAAAGCTATTTATACTGCTATCTTTATATGCAATGACAATAAGCTTGTTATATAATAATGTTTTAGGTTTCTCTACAAGTTTTTCGGTGTAAAGTGGCGTCATGTTTCTTTCATCAGCAGAAATAAATATGTCAGCGTATGCTCCTTGCTCTATTTGTGCCCTCAATGTTTGGCTTCCAGCAGAATTTAAGATTATTTTGACATCTGGATTTAATTTTTCAAACTGCTTGATAACTGTATCCATAGAATCTTTTAAGCTTGCAGCAACAAAAACTGTCAAGGATTTATTGCCGCTTTCACTGGCGTTTATATCGCATCCTGTTACCATTAAAATGATTAGAAAGATAGACATAAGGAGCCAAATTATCTTTTGGTCTTTCATTGTTTATCACCCTCAAAATTTATCAAATAATCTTTCAGCACATCTTCTATAATGCCGGGATTTACGCATGCTTTGATTCCTCTTTCTTTGAGCCTCATTATGGCTGCATTTCCTATCATGCATACGAAGACTGCCTCGCAATCTTTGATTTTGTCTATTACAATATTCATTCTGTCGTAAAAATCATCACCACCACATGCATTAATACATTCTCTGACTTCACGGACAAAATAATTTCCATCATCATATAAATCAACGATGATAAATCTTTTTGCGTGTCCAAAATGTTCGTTAACCATCTTACCATCTCTTGATGCGATAGCAATTCTATGCATCATATATCATCACCTAAAAGTCCTGCAGCATCAGCTCTGCACTGCCTGCAGTGGTACATCTGACTTATAATTTTTGAATTTTGAAGCCTTACTTTTTCAAGTTCATTGCACTTGGGAGCTTTTAAATGTGAAAATTCAGCTTGTGGAATAAGAGGCATTATATTCATGATGGCAACACCAAGTTCCTTTATTTTTTTTGCTATATCATCTATGTGCTTATCGTTTATACCAGGTATTAAGACAGTATTGACCTTTACAAGTAAGCCGTTGTCACAAGCAGCTTCTATGCCTTCTAGCTGTTTTTCTATAAGTAATTTTGCTGCATTTATTCCTTTGTACGTATTATCTTTATAGATTGCATAATCGTATATTTCTTTACCTATGTTAGGATCTATAGCATTTATTGTCACTGTTATTGTGCTTACACCACAGTTTATTAAAAGAGGTAGCTTATCGCTTAAAAGCAATCCATTTGTGCTTAAGCATTTGATCATATCTTTAAATTCTAAGGAAATCAATTTAAAAGTTAAGAATGTCTCATCGTTGTAAAGTGGGTCACCGGGGCCTGCTATTCCTATGACAGAAATGCGAGGCTCTTTTTTTAACATCTTTTTAGCATATAATATTGCTTCATACGGATCCATAATTTTAGTTGTTACGCCGGGTCTGTTTTCATTTACGCACCCTGTCTTTCTGTCGCAGTATTTGCACTTTATATTGCACTTAGGTGCTACAGGCAAATGCACCCTGCCGTGATATAAAGTCGCATCAGGATTAAAACATGGGTGTCCAAAACCTACCGTATTAAATTCTTTATTCATTTTATCCTCTCCTTATAAAAAATTTTGGAGCCTTTAATCGACTGATTAAAGGCTCCAGTGCCTAAAAAAGTCTTTAACCGAATGGCTAAAGACTTCCTCGTCTTTTATTTTTTTGTTTATGAAAATTATTGAAAATATAATAGCATAGTATGTTTTTAATGTCAATACTTTATTTTTGTAAAGTATTAAAATTTTTTGCTTGACATTTAATAAAAATACTGATATCATTTTAACAACAATAAATTTTTGCTAGACTTTCCTAATACATAATTTTATTTGACATATCTATTTTGCTTTATTCCAAAAGACAGCCATTTTTAAGTTCATGACTAAAATAAAAATGAATATTAAATTTATAATATTGTAATAAGCAAAGGCGCTTTTCTAAAATGAAAAGCGCTTTTTGTTTTGGCAATGGAGCCATGTATATATATTTTCACTGTATATATACATGGCGTTATTTTGTTAGGGGGTGATGATTTTGGTGTTATTGTAAATTTGATCTAGATACTAATAAAAAATATAAAGATATTGAAAAATTTAAGGAGGTTTTTAACGATGAGACAAGTAGCTATTTATGGTAAAGGTGGTATTGGAAAATCAACAACGACTCAAAATACTGTTGCAGCATTGTCAGAAATGGGTAAAAAAGTCATGGTAGTTGGATGCGACCCAAAGGCAGATTCAACAAGGCTTTTGCTTCATGGATTAAATCAAAAAACAGTTCTTGACACTATAAGGGATGAAGGTGAAGATATAGAACTTGACGATATTATGCGTTCTGGCTATGGCAATACAAAATGCGTCGAATCAGGCGGCCCTGAGCCAGGTGTTGGATGTGCAGGTCGTGGTATCATCACATCGATAAATATGCTGGAAAACTTAGGAGCTTATGATGATGATCTTGATTATGTCTTTTATGACGTCCTTGGTGATGTCGTCTGTGGTGGTTTTGCAATGCCTATTCGTGAAGGCAAAGCAAAAGAAATATATATAGTTGCCAGTGGTGAAATGATGGCGATGTACGCAGCAAACAACATCTGCAAAGGAATTCGAAAGTATGCAAATCAAGGAGGCGTAAGGTTAGGCGGTATTATTTGCAATTCAAGAAAAGTTGACAACGAAGAAGAATTACTAAAGGCATTTTGCAAAAAATTAGGGACGCAGCTTGTATACTTTGTTCCAAGGGACAATATCGTTCAGAGGGCTGAGATAAATAAAAAGACTGTTATTGATTATGATCCACAGGCACCACAGGCAGATGTGTATAGAGCCCTTGCAAAAAGAATTGATGAAAATGACATGTTTGTAGTACCAAATCCAATGCCAACAGATGAACTTGAAAAACTCCTCATAGAATATGGACTTATGGATTAGTTTGAAAGGGGGTCTATAAATGATCGAAAGAAATCATACGCAAGATTATATGATGGAGAGTCCAGTTGAAAAAAACAAGAAATTGATTGAAGACATTACAGATTCTTATCCTAAAAAGGTTAGTAAAGAGAGGAAAACGCACCTTGTAGTGATAGATCCAAGCGAGGAACAGCATATAATGGCAGACGTTGCAACAATTCCGGGGATTATGACAAACAGAGGATGTAGCTATGCAGGCGCAAAAGGTGTCGTTTTTGGACCTGTAAAAGACATTCTTCATTTGACACATGGACCAATTGGATGTGGATACTATACATGGAACACTAGAAGAAATCTTGCAGAGCCAGAAGAAGGCTATAACTATTTCATAAAAAATTGCTTTTCTACTAATATGCAGGAAAAAGACGTAGTCTTCGGTGGCGAGAAAAAACTTTATGGCGCTATAAAAGAAGCGTATGAGATATTTAAGCCGAAAGTTATAGGTATATATGCTACATGTCCTGTGGGACTTATTGGCGATGACATAAAAGCCGTTGCCAAAAGAGCCGAAGAAGAGCTTGGAATAAAAGTAATTACTGTAAGCTGTGAAGGTTATAAAGGTGTCAGCCAATCTGCCGGGCATCATCTTGCCAGCAATACTCTTATTATGGATATAGTTGGGACGGAGGAACTAGAAGACCCGACACCGTACGATATCAACATATTCGGCGAATACAATATTGGCGGCGATGTGTGGTTAGTGAAAGATCTGCTTCAAAAGATAGGATATCGTGTTGTAAGTGTATTTACAGGAGACTCAAAATACGATGACCTTGCAAAGGCTCACAGGGCAAAACTTTCAATATTGATGTGCCACAGATCTATAAACTATACAAACCGCATGATGGAAGAAAAATTTGGAGTTCCATGGCTTAAAGTAAATTATATAGGCATATCTTCCACAATAGAATCATTAAGGGAAATGGCTAAATTTTTCGACGATCCGATGATATACGAAAACACTGAAAAAGTTATTGAAGAAGAGCTTAAGAAGATAAAACCTAGACTTGACTATTATAAGGAAAGGCTTAAAGGCAAAAAAGCAATACTTTTTGTTGGCGGTTCTCGTGCACATCATTATCAAGACTTGCTGAAAGACATCGGCATGGAGACAATTGTTGCAGGATATGAGTTTGCTCATCGGGATGATTACGAAGGACGCAAAATAATACCTGAGATAAAAGAAGCACCTCATCATAAGATACTTGACACGTATCATTTTGAGAGAGTGACAGAACCAGCATATCCTCAAGAAAAAATAGAAGAAATGAAGAGTAAGATGCCTGATCACTTCATGAATTATGAAGGAATGATGGTTCATATGGAAGAAGGTTCCATCGTCATTGATGATTTCAATCATCATGAGACTGAAGAGCTTATAAAAGCTTTGAAGCCTGATATATTTTTATCAGGTATTAAAGACAGATATGTATTTCAAAAGATGGGGGTTCCTTCAAGACAGATACATTCATATGACTACAGTGGGCCTTACAGTTCATTTGAAGGTGCTGTAAATTTTGCAAGAGATATGGATATGGCTATAAACAATCCAATTTGGAAAGAGGTGACTCCACCTTGGAAAAAATAGCGAGAGGAGAATCAAAAATGGAATGTAATAATACTGAACGCAAATACCTTACGGTAAATCCTCTAAAGACGTGTCAGCCCCTTGGAGCAGTTTGGGCGTGCCTCGGTATACACCAATGCATGCCACACAGCCATGGTTCACAGGGTTGCACATCGTATTTAAGGATGCAGCTTACCCGTCATTTTAGGGAATTTATACCGACAACAACAAGCTCTTTTTCAGAAGCACAAGTTGTCTTTGGCGGTGTAGGAAATCTAAAGCAGGCGATACGAAACATATTAAGCATTTACAAACCAAAAGTAATCGGAATATCCACAACTTGTTCAGCGGAAACTATCGGCGACGATGTTCCTGGCACAATAAATGAAATGCGAGCAAGTGGCGATATACCAGAAGATGTCAAAGTATTTACAGCAAGTACACCAAGCTACGTAGGCTCACATGTAACAGGTTTTTCTAATATGGTTAAATCAGCTGTAGAGACTTTTGCCAAAAAAAGCTCACCAAATGGAAAAATAAACATCATTCCTGGATTGTTAAGCCCGGGTGATTTGCGGGAAATCAAAAGAATATTAAAAATAATGGGGATTGATGCAATCATTCTACCAGATATCTCTGATGTTTTAGATGCACCTATGACAGGCGAGATACACCTGTATCAGAAGGGAGGCACCACCATATCTGAAATAGAAGATATGGGAAATTCGATAGCTACTGTAGTTTTAGGAAGGGAAGCAGGAATCGCCCCTGCAGAATCTTTAAAAGAAATGTACGATGTACCGTATGAGGTACTTCCACTGCCTATCGGCATAAGTAATGTGGACAAATTTATTATGAAGTTAAGTGAAATAACAAGTAAGCCTATACCTTACGAACTTGAAGAAGAACGAGGAAGGCTTGTAGATATGATGCTAGACGCACATGCCCATTGGTACAATAAAAAGGCTGCAGTATTTGGTGATCCCGATATCGTTGAAGCTATAGTTGGATATGCAAATGATTTAGGAATAAATGTTTTGTATGCTTTGACAGGGAGTTACAGCAGTGAATGGGAAAAAACAGTAAAATCTATGGTTCCAGATGCATATGTTTCATCAGATAACGACTTATGGTATCTAAAAGAGCAACTTGATAAAAAGCCTGTTGATATGCTATTTGGCAATAGCCATGGAAAATATCTTGCAAAAGAGTACGATCTGCCGCTTTTAAGAGTTGGCTTCCCAATTCTAGATAGAGCCAATCTTCAACATTTTCCAATTGTAGGATATAAAGGGACAGCATGGCTTGTTGAAAGGACAGGAAACACTCTTCTTGACTACAAGGATGCTAAATCGCCAGAACATCTCCTGGAACTTATAATGTAGATTTGAAGAGGTGAATATCATGATTAAGCTGTCAGATGAGGCATTATCACAGTTAAGAAAAATTTTAAATAATTTACCTAATAAAAATGAAACTACAGGTTTTAAAATATATACAGTTCCAACAGAAGAAGGATTTCTAGCCGGTTTTGCGGTTGCCGATAATTTTAAAGAAAATGATGAGATCTTAGAGTATGACGATGTGTATATCTATATTGATAAATCAGATCTTAATTATCTGAAGTACAGCGTGATTGAATATGATGACAAGTACAATAGATTTTTCATAAATATGCCACATAGTTTTAATCTGCTGTGTTCAACATGTGACAGATATAGCGATTGTAATTATATTAATTGAAAGGGGATAATCATATGAAAATGGTACGTGCCATAATAAGGCCAGAAAAAGAGAAGCAAGTTGTTGAAGCTCTTGATAAAAATGGATACAGCTCCATGACGAAAATGCACATATTTGGACGTGGTAAACAAAAGGGAATACAAGTAGGTCCTATTGTATATGACGAATTACCAAAAATTTTGCTTATGATTGTAGCAAAAGATGAGGATGTATCAAAGATAGTTAACCTGATAGAAAGCAATGCTCGAACAGGAAACATAGGTGATGGCAAGATATTTATAAGTGAAGTAGATGAAGTATACACGATTAGAACTGGTAATAAAGAGTTATGAGGAGGATTACTTATGAAGGAGATTGTAGCAATCATCAGGAGACAGAAACTACATGAAACAAAAACGGCTCTGGATGGACTTGGCTTTTCACCTATGTCGATACTGAGTGTAAGTGGCAGAGGCAAGCAAAAAGGATTTATTGGAGAAGTCGATCCAGTGATGGATGAATTTATGCTGGATGAAGCAGACGTAGATGTAAGGTTTATTCCTAAAAGATTGATTTCGATTGTTGCAGATGATGCTGATGTTCCTAAAATTGTTGAAACTATAATAAAGACAAATAATACAGGCTATCCAGGTGATGGGAAGATTTTCATTTTGCCAATGACTGATGCAATTCGCATAAGAACATCTGAAATTGGCTTAAGCGCAATAAAGTAAAATTATGAGAAGCCTTTTTATAGGCTTCTCTATTTTAAAAAGGTGGTGGCATTATGGAACTCAGACTTGACATACCTGAAAGAGAAAAATTTATTAAGATGAAGGGAAAACATCATAAGAAGGAATTTATATGTAATACTGATAGCGTTGCAGGTAGTGTAAGTCAGAGAGCATGTGTATACAGTGGTGCAAGAGTCGTATTAAATCCTATAGAAGATGCTGTACATCTGGTCCATGGTCCTATCGGCTGCGCCAGTTATACGTGGGACATAAGAGGAAGTCTGTCAAGCGGCTCAGAGCTTTTCAGAAATAGCTTTTCATCTGATTTAAAAGAAAGCGATGTGATTTTTGGAGGAGAAGAAAAGCTATCTAAGTGCATAGATGAAATATACGAAAAATATAAGCCGAAGCTTATTTTCGTATATTCAACATGTATTGCCGGCGTAATTGGCGATGACATAAAAGCAGTGTGCAAAGAATCATCAAATAAGTACAATATATATGTTGTGCCTGTAGAATCCAGTGGTTTTATCGGAAATAAAGCTGCAGGCTATAAAGCTGCCTGCAATTCACTTTTAGAGTTAATTAAAGAATTTCCCGTATTAAAAAAGGAACCTTTAAGTATAAACTACATGGGTGATTTTAACCTTGCAGGTGAAGCGTGGATAATAAAAGGTTATCTTAATCAAATGGGTCTAAAAGTGAATACAATATTTACCGGTGATTCAAATTTTGAATCATTGAAAAAAGCAACAGCTTCCAGTTTAAATATCGTTCAATGCGCAGGCTCTATGACGTATCTTGCCAAGAAGTTTGAAGAAACTTTTGGCATACCGTATATGAAAGTATCATTTTTAGGTATTGAAGATACTTCAAATTCTCTTAGGAAAATTGCAGAATTTTTTAATGATAAGGATGTTATGTTAAAAACAGAAAAATTAATAGAAGAGAAAACTAAAATGGCAAAACATATAATAGAAAAATATAAAAGTTATTTAAAGGGCAAGAAGGCTGCAATTTTTGTTGGAGGTGGATTCAAGGCAATATCCCTTATTAAGCAGTTTAGAGAACTGGGCATAGATGTAGTCGTAATTGGTACGCAAAACGGACAAAAGGACGAGTATGAAAAGATTGAGGAGATAGCAGATTATGGCACTGTCATACTAGATGATGCAAACCCATCAGAACTTGAAAAATTTATGGTTGAAAAGGGAGCAGATATTTTAGCTGGCGGTGTTAAAGAGAGATTTCTATCATACAAGATGGGTATATCTTTTATCGATCACAATCACGACAGAAAACACCCCTTAAGCGGTTATGAAGGTGCAATCAATTTTGCTGAAGAAGTCTATACAACAGCATGCTCGCCGGTATGGAAATATGTGAAAGATGGGGTGAAAAGATATGTATGAAACGTATAAAAGCGTAAATGAAAATCCATGTAATATGTGTATGCCTTTAGGCGGTATAATCGCATTTAAGGGAATCGAAAAATCTATGGTATTGTTGCACGGCTCTCAGGGCTGTGCGACATATATGAGGAGACACATCGCTGAACACTACCATGAGCCAATTGACGTTGCATCATCATCGCTGAACGAGAAAGGAACGGTGTACGGTGGCGAAAAAAACCTTATTAAAGCTCTCGATAATGTGGTTAAAGTATACAATCCGGACTGCATAGGTATACTTACAACATGCCTTGCAGAAACAATAGGTGAGGATATAGACAGAATAAAGTCAGAATATAAAGCATCTAGGAATATAAGTATACCAATAATAACGGCACCAACCCCTGGATATGGTGGAACACACAGTGAAGGATTTGTAAAAACATCATACAGGATAGTTGAGGAGCTTTCGACAAACAAAGAAAGACATGACAGAATAAACGTAATTGTACCGAATATAAGCACAGCAGATTTAAGAGAGATAAAGAGACTTCTTGAACTTATGAAAATACCGTACATTCTATTTCCTGATTATTCTGATACTTTAGATAGTCCTTTTAATTTCCCTTACAAAAAAATTCCTGATGGTGGCACAAAAATATCTGATGTAATGTCTATGGGAGGATCTATTGCAACAATTGAAATAGGTGTAAATTATGAAGAAACGCCGGGTAAATATCTTCAGGATAGATTTAATGTGCCGCTTTATAAAGTGCCGATACCAATAGGACTAAGAAACACAGACGTGTTTTTGAAATTGTTAAAGGAAATTACAGGTAATCCAATACCAAAATCTATAGAAATGGAAAGAAGCAGACTTCTTGATGGAATGATAGATTCGCATAAATACAATTTTGAAGGAAGATGCATTATCTTTGGAGATCCTGAAATGGTGTATTCTGTATTTACTACATGCATGGAAAATGGGATACATCCTCTTTTAATTGCAACCGGAAGTAAGGCTCAAAGATTAAAAGAATTAGTTATCAGTGAAGATAATCCATTAAATGTTGACATTACAATTATCGATGAAACTGATTTTAGCCACATATTGAAATTATCAGAAGAAAAGGAAGTAAATATCGCCATAGGACCATCTGACGGAAAATATCTAACCGAAAAGGGTGGTATACCGCTTGTACGATTAGGATTCCCTATACTTGATAGAGTCGGAGGACAGAGAATATTATCTGTAGGTTACACTGGAACATTAAATTTTCTTGATAGAATTACAAATACGCTACTAGAAAATAAATATAAGACTTACAGGAAGGATATGTATGAGAAATATTATAAGGCAATGTAAGAAGCAATATTTCAATATCACTTAAAAAGATAGTCTATATATTGACATAATCAATAAAGAGATGTATAATTTTAGTAAGTTAAAAGAGTAAATTGTATATTTAAAAATAAAGCGATGAAGCTTATAAGTGTGTTATGCATTTGTAAGCTTTTATTAATTGAAATCAAGTGTTTATTTTAGGTAGGCAAGGGTGCCCGTTCTATCATGAATTGGGCACCCTATATATTTTTAGAAAGGGTGACATAAATGAAGATTGGTGTACCAAAGGAAATAAAAATAGGTGAAGAAAGAGTAGCTATAACACCAGCGGGAGTTGAATCATTTTGTTCTAATGGTCATACCGTGTATATTGAAAAAAATGCAGGTATTGGGAGTGGCATTGAGGATGAAGAATATATAAAGGCAGGTGCTGAAATTGTTGAGACTTCTTACGAAGTATTTCAAAACTCGGATATGATAATAAAGGTAAAAGAGCCACAACCATCTGAATATGATTATTTTAAAGAAGGTCAAATACTATTTACATATCTACATTTAGCACCAAATATTGAATTAACAAAAGCACTTCTAAAGAAAAAGATTATCGGTATTGCATATGAGACTGTACAAAATGAAGATGGATCACTTCCATTATTGGTTCCCATGAGTGAAGTTGCAGGTAGAATGTCTGTAATAATCGGAGCATACTTATTAGAAAATATAAATAAAGGGAGAGGTGTTCTACTAAGCGGAGTACCTGGTGTTGAGCAGGCAGAGGTGGTAATTATAGGAGGTGGAACTGTAGGTACAAATGCTGCAAAAATAGCTTCAGGTATGGGAGCACATGTAACAATACTTGACCTCAATGCTCAAAGACTTGCATATCTTGATGACATATTTGGTGGCAAGATAACAACATTGATGTCAAATAGTTATAATATTGCAGAGAGTGTGAAAAAAGCAGATCTTTTAATAGGTGCTGTATTGATTCCAGGTTCAAAAACACCAAAGCTTGTTACAGAAAATATGGTCAAAAGTATGAAGAAAGGTTCTGTTATAGTTGATGTAGCAATAGATCAAGGGGGATCTGTTGAGACAATTGATATGATAACCACACATGAAAATCCATATTTTATTAAGTATGGTGTTGTACATTATTCTGTAGCGAATATACCAGGAGCAGTTCCTAGGACTTCTACATTTGCATTAACAAATGTTACAATTCCGTATGCGATTGATATTGCGAATAAAGGTTATAAGAAAGCATTATTAGAAAACAAATCACTTTTACATGGTTTGAATATATATTATGATAACGTGACATATAAGGCAGTGGCAGATGCACATGGATTTAAATATGTCGATCCTTATGAAGTATTGAAATAGCTTAAATTTTATCAAATTCTTGTTATCAAATTGATGCGCATCAATTAATTTTATTATTATTGACATTAATAAAAATTCCAAAATAAGGTTAATAAAATATTTTATAAAAGGAGGTAAATTATGTCAAAGTCATTTAAATTTACATCATTTATCATTGCTGTATTAATGATAGCTGTGATATTTTCAGGTTGTTCAAAAAGCAATTCAACATCTACATCATCAGATACCATAAAAGTTGGAGCGCTTTTTGAGCTGACAGGTAGTGTTGCAACATATGGAACATCGGCGCTTAATGGAGCCAAATTGTACATTGATGAAGTGAATAAAAATGGTGGTGTGCTTGGTAAAAAAATTGTTTTGGTGAAAGCAGACAATAAATCGCAAAGTGATGAATCAATAAATCAAGCTACAAAACTTATACAACAAGACAAAGTTATAGCTATTTTAGGACCTAGCACATCGACTAACACAATAGCAGCATCATCTGTCGCAGTGCAAAACCATATACCATTGATAACAGGTTTTGCTACTGCTGTAAGTGTTACAGTCGATCCTAACACAAACAAGGTCAAAAACGAAATATTCAGAGCTTGCTTTATAGATCCATACCAAGGTAGTGTTATGGCACAATTTGCATCAGAAAAGCTGAATGCGAAAACAGCAGTTGTGTATATGGATGATAAGAGTGACTATAGCAAAGGTCTTGCACAAAGCTTCAAAGATCAGTTTGAGAAGCTTGGTGGGAAAGTTATTGATACAGAAGCGTATGTAGCAGGTGATCAAGATTTTAAAGCAACTCTTACAAAGATAAAGGGTTTAAATCCTGATGTCATATTTATACCGGGATACTATCAAGAAACAGGGAAAATAGCTAAACAGGCAAGGGATATGGGTATAAATACGCCTTTACTTGGTGGTGACGGTTGGGATTCTCCAGATCTATTAAAGATAGCAGGAGCATCTGCATTAAACAACGTTTATTACAGCAACCACTTTATATCGACAGATCCCGATCCAACTGTTCAAGACTTCATAAAGAAGTATAAAGATGCTTACGGCACAGAACCCGATGCGTCGGCAGCACTTGTATATGATGCAGCAGGCATGTTGGTGCAGGCAATAAAGGATGCCAACTCAACAGAACCTGCAAAGATTATTGATGCTTTATCAAAGCTTAAAGATTTTAAAGGTGTTACAGGCACAATAACAATAAATAGTGAGCATAATCCAGTCAAATCTGCTGTTATCATAGAATTAAAAGACGGTAAGCAGAACTTGGTTGAAAAAGTAGCAGCACAGTAAAGTAAAATTGTAAATTGTTGCTTATGAAGTAAACAGACACTTAAGAAAAAAGTAAGTGCTGAATAAAAATCGTAAGATAACTTTAGAAAAACATGGCAATGCGGTCACCTTGTGGCCGCATATATTTTAATATATTTAAACTTGAGGTGATGTTGATGAAGACATTTATTGAACAGCTTATAAATGGTCTATCTTTAGGCAGCATATACGCACTCATTGCCCTTGGATATACCATGGTTTACGGCATAATGAAATTAATAAATTTCGCTCATGGTGATATATACATGGTAGGTGCATTTACAGGATTCTTCGCATCCACATACTTTCACCTTGGATTTATACCATCTCTCCTTTTGGCAATGCTGGTAAGCCTTTTGCTTGGTGTGACAATTGAAAGAGTCGCATACAGGCCATTAAGAGATAAGTCAAAAATCTCTATATTGATTACAGCCATCGGCGTCTCCCTTTTACTGGAAAACGGAGGCATAATCATTCTATCGCCACAAGTCAGGACATATCCACAAATTTTCAAGCAGCACATGTACTCATTTTTCAACGGAATAATCACCATATCAAACCAGCAGATCGTCATATTTGTCGTATCCATAATCATGATGGTAGGACTTCAGCTAATAATATACAAGACAAAGATGGGAAAAGCCATGAGGGCTGTCTCAACTGACGCAGATGCGGCAAGGCTTATGGGAGTAAATGTAGATAGGACCGTTTCATTTACATTTGCAATAGGCTCTGCCCTTGCTGCTGTTGCAGGCGTATTAGTCGGAATATACTACAACTCAATAGATCCCCTAATGGGTATAATGCCAGGCTTAAAAGCGTTCATCGCAGCAGTCTTAGGCGGAATAGGAATAATCCCAGGTGCTATGGTAGGAGGCCTTTTGATGGGCGTCATAGAAGCACTTGTCTCAGGTTATGGCAGCTCACTATACAGAGATGGCGTTTCATTCGCAATACTCATAATCATATTGCTAATCAAGCCAGCGGGACTCTTTGGCAAAAACGTAAGAGAGAAAGTGTAGGTGATAAAGTTGAAGCAGATATTGAAAAACAGATTACTTATATTCTTAGGGCTGTTGGCTTTTTACGGTATAATACAAATCTTACTGTCTACAAACATATTAAACGACTATTACGAAATAAACATCGTTCTCATGGGTATAAACGTAATACTTGCTGTAAGCCTTAACCTTATAAATGGATTTACTGGACAGTTCTCCTTAGGACATGCAGGATTCATGTCAATCGGTGCATACACATCAGCCATCATAACGTACAAATTAGGGCTTCCATTTCCTCTGGCAATACTAATAGGAGGCATATCAGCAGGAATAACCGGAATATTGATAGGCATCCCATCTCTAAGATTAAAAGGCGACTACCTCGCCATAACAACACTTGGATTCGGAGAAATAATAAGGGTAATATTTTTAAACACTGAATACGTAGGTGGAGCAAGTGGCCTATCCGGAATACCAAAGTACACAAACTGGACGTGGGTATTCTGGATAGCAGTTATAACTGTCGTCCTAATAAAAAACTTCATAAACTCCAGTTACGGCAGATGCTGTGTTGCAATCAGAGAAGATGAGACAGCAGCCGAATCAATGGGCATAAACACAACGTACTACAAGACATTGGCGTTCACAATAGGTGCATTCTTCGCAGGAATAGGCGGTGCCCTTTACGCCCACAACTTCTACATCATACAGCCAGAGACATTCAACTTCATGAAGTCATTCGATATCTTGACAATGGTTGTATTAGGCGGACTTGGCAGCATAACAGGATCAATACTATCAGCAATCTTCCTCACATTCGTATACGCAGTGCTGCAGGATTATGCTGCACTAAGAATGGTCATATACTCACTCCTCTTAATTGTCGTAATGCTATTCAGACCAGAAGGATTGATGGGTACAAAAGAATTTTCCCTCAAAAAATTATTTAAGAAAGGGGAGAAAAGCAGTGAGTTTACTGTCAATTAAAGACGTATCTATAGACTTCGGCGGCATAAAAGCCTTGATAGACGTCAATATAGAACTGGAAAAAGGCTCTCTTACAGGACTTATAGGGCCTAATGGTGCAGGAAAATCAACAGTATTCAATATAATAACAGGGATATACAAACCAACATCAGGCAAAGTAACATTTAACGGAAAAACCATATCTCAAAAACCGTACAACAACACGAAACTTGGCATAGCAAGAACATTTCAAAACATACGTCTATTTAAAAACTTAACTGTCCTTGACAATGTAAAAATAGCCCAGCACATTCACGTGCAATACAGGCTTTTAAGCTCCTTTCTGCAGTACAAAAAATACTTAGATGGAGAAAAATCTCAAGACAAACAAGCGATGGACCTCCTTAAAATCTTCAATCTTGACAAACACGCTTTAAACCTTGCTAAAAATCTGCCATACGGTGAGCAGAGAAGGCTGGAAATAGCAAGAGCACTGGCAACAAAGCCAAAGCTATTACTTTTAGATGAGCCTGCAGCAGGAATGAATCCACAAGAGACAAAAGAACTTACAGACACAATAAGATTCGTAAGGGACAAATTTGACATAACAATACTCTTGATTGAACACGACATGTCGCTGGTGATGGATCTTTGCGAAGACATATACGTCATGAACTACGGGAAAATAATCGCACATGGCACACCAGATGAAATCAAGAGAAATCCAGAAGTAATAGCAGCATACCTTGGAGAAGAAGACATTGATGAAAAAGAAATTTTATCAATAGAAGGAGGTGTTTAATGTGTTAGAAATAAAAGATCTCAACGTCTCCTACGGAATGGTAAACGCCTTAAAAGGCATAGACTTAAAAGTAAATGACGGTGAAATTGTGACAATAATAGGTGCAAATGGCGCAGGCAAAAGCACAACTTTAATGACGATATCAGGCATATTGAAGCCAAAAAAAGGCTACATCAAATTCAACGATGTAGACATAACGAAAAAACCTGCCCAAAACATAGTGGATATGGGCATCTGCCAAGTGCCAGAAGGAAGAAGAATATTTGCCAACATGACTGTAATGGAAAACCTTGAGATGGGAGCATACCTCAGGAAAGACAAAATGGTAAAAAGCGACATGGAAAAAGTGTTTCACCTATTTCCACGTCTAAAAGAAAGACACAAACAGATTGCCGGTACATTAAGCGGTGGTGAACAGCAGATGCTAGCCATAGGAAGAGCATTGATGTCAAAGCCAAAGGTGCTTTTATTAGACGAACCATCGATGGGGCTTGCGCCGATTGTAGTACAAGACATATTCAAGACAATAAAAAATATAAATGAAGACGGCACAACCATCCTTTTAGTAGAACAAAACGCTAAAATGGCACTATCTATTGCAGATAGGGCATACGTCCTTGAAACAGGCAATATCTCTCTTGAAGGTACTGCATCTGTCTTAAAAGACGATGAAAGGGTTAAAAAGTCATACTTAGGAGGATAAAAGATAGAATGAGAAATATGAAACATTTTCCCATGTTGATATTTATATTATTAATTCTATTATTATTTGGAGGTTGTGGACAGGAAAAGGAAAATATGTCATCTAATAAAACGGAAAATACAAAAAACATTATGGTATTTGCAGGAGCAGGACTTAAGGATGCACTTCCAGAAGTAGCAAAAAAATATAACCGACTTCATCCAGATATAAAAATTTCTTTTAATTTTGCAGGTCTTGGTGTGCTCCAGCAACAAATTGAACAAGGAGCCTCCTGCGATATACTTTTAGGTCCCGGAGAAAAGCAATGGAATACTCTAAGAAGTGAAAATTTAATTGATAAATTAACAGAAAAAAAGATTCTATCTGATAAAATGGTTCTTGTTACGCCAAAAGAAAGCCAAAAGGTTAAAAGCTTTCAGGACCTTACTTTACCTGATGTAGATAAAATTGCTATTGGAGATCCTGCTCTTGTTCCCGGAGGTGAGTGGGCTAAAGATGTATTAACAAATTTAGGACTTTGGGACAAAGTAAGTTCTAAAATTATTCTGGCAAAAGATGTTCAGGAAATCAGAGGCTATATAGAAACAGGAAATGTAGACGCTGGTTTGCTTTGGAAATCAAATACTACAAATAATAATAAGATTAGGATTGTTGCAGATGCACCCGAAAATTCTTGCCCTCCAATTTTCTTTAGAGGAGCAGTTATAAATAGCAGCCAAGAAAAAGAAACGGCTCTTGATTTTTTAAACTACCTTAAAAGTCAGGAAGCATCACAGGTTTTTAAAAAATATGGATATGTACCTTTAGACCAGAAACAATAAATTCAAGGTTAAAAAGGTGTGAGATAAATGATATATCCTATATTCTTGTCAATAAAAGTAGCTATTATAGCTACTCTTATATCATTTGTAGTTGGTATCTTTTTTGCTCGCCTGTTTTTTGTAAAAAACTTTCCTGGGAAAGAAGCTATTGAAGCCATTTTTTTTCTACCAATGGTTTTACCACCAACAGTTACGGGTTTTATTCTCCTGATTCTTTTTGGTAAACATGGACCTTTAGGTTTTCTCATTAGAAAAATATTTAACAGTCAATTATTGTTTACATGGTGGGCTGCTGTAATTGCTTCTTCTGTGGTCGCATTTCCTTTGATGTATCAAAGTGCCAAAGCAGCTTTTGAAAGCGTTGATATAAAGCAGGAGCGGGCTGCTCGTATTTTAGGTGCAAACGAGTTGCGGGTTTTTTGTACTATTACGATGCCTCTTGCTTGGCCTGGTATTTTATCGGGTGTTGTTCTTTCCTTTGCAAGAGCTATTGGTGAGTTTGGAGCAACATTGATGACTGCGGGTAATATCCCAGGAAAGACACAAACAATTCCTATGGTAATTTATTTTGCGGTGGAAAGTGGGGATTACAAAACTGCTATCTACTTAGTTGTTGTGATTATACTATTTTCTTTTGGAATGATTTTTTGGCTAAATTGGTTATCAAGGAAAAAAGTTTTGAAGTATACAAAAAAACAAAGGCAATAAAAGGTGCTAAATCGTTAGGTATACATTATTTAATAGATACAGGAGGAATCAGTTATGAGTTTTTATGATAATTTAAAGTCTGTGTTTAGAAAAATCGTTGACGAAAATGGGCTATTAAAAGAAAGTATAGAAGTTAAAGCCTCTATACTTTCTCCTAAGGATGCTCTTGGTGCGACGAAACGTACAGACTATGTGCTTCTGAAAGGCAAAGAAAGACTTATGCAGGCAGAATTTAAAGGGTCCTATGGACAGGCATTTACTGATTCATTAAATGATTTTCATGGTTCTATTGGGGAGATACTGGAACTTCCACTTAAAAACAATTATGAAAGAGCTATTTTTATTTCCTCCTTAAATGCAATTATGCGACATCTGCGTTTGGCTGATCACACCGTACACTGCAAAAACAATGATTTAGAAAACTGTGCTCAAAAAATAGCCTATTTCATTGTTGAAAAATATGGACAACCGCGTATATGTTTTGTAGGGCTACAACCTGCTTTAGTAGAAACATGTGCCTCCAAATTTTCCGTTAAAGTGCTTGACCTGGATAAAGACAACATAGGCAAAGAAAAAAGTGGTGTTTTGATACTGGATGGAGAGAAAGATTATAATGATGCAATAGAATGGTGTGATATAGCATTAGTGACAGGGAGTGTTATTGTTAATGGAACGATTGAAAATATTTTAAAAGTTCAAAAACCATTGATCTTTTTTGGAACAACTGCCGCCGGGACTGCTAAGTTAATGGGATGGGAAAGATTTTGCCCTTGTTCTTATTGAGGATATAGAACCCACAATATAGACAAAAAGGTGATGAAAGATGCTTAAAGCAAAATTTGTAAAAAAGCTTCCTGATTTTGTTCTTAAAGTAGACTTATTTGTTGATAAAGAAATTTTGGTTCTTATTGGACCTTCAGGATCTGGTAAAACAACTGTTTTAGAATGTATTTCAGGACTTCAAAAGCCGGATTCGGGGGAGATAATATTGGGAGAGAAAGTTCTTTTTTCCTCATCGAGGCGAATCAATCTTCCTTCATACAAACGTGGTATTGGGTATATATTTCAAGAATATGCACTTTTTAATCACTTAACAGTAAAAGATAACATTCTTTATGGGGCAAAAAATTTATTAAAAGAAGAAAAAGAAAAGCAGCTCAATGAAATACTTAAACAATTTAATATATCTCATCTGGCTGAAAGATATCCAGTTCAGCTTTCAGGTGGTGAAAGACAACGAGTAGCTATGGCAAGGACACTTATAACAAAGCCTCATTTGTTATTGTTAGATGAACCGCTTTCAGCTATGGATAGGAAATTAAGAGAAAGATTGCGAAAGGAAATAAAAGAACTTCATAAACAGTGGAATATACCCTTTGTTTTGGTTACACACTGCCGATGTGAGGCAGAACTTGGTGATAAGGTCTTTAAGGCAGAAAAAGATGAAAATAAAGGAGAAACTATAATGTGGTTTTGTCAAAGTGCTTGACGGACAATGCTATTGAAGTATATTAAAAAATTATGGATAAAATTAATGATAATAGAGGTGGAGATAACATATGAAATTTAACTTTTTTATACCAACAAGGATTATTTTTGGTGAAAATTGCATTAAAGAAAACAGCAATTTGATGTGTATAGGTAAAAAAGCATTGATAGTTACAGGTAAAAGTTCTAAAAAAAATGGTTCACTTGATGATGTGTTATCGGTACTTACAGATAATGGCGTAAAATACGAGATTTTTAATCGTGTTAAATCCAATCCGGACATAGAAAATGTATTAGATGGTGCTGATGTTGCCAGAAAAGTCGAAGCTGATTTTATAATCGGCATTGGTGGTGGTTCTCCACTTGATGCATCAAAATCCATTGCAACCTTAGCCACAAATTCAATTAAACCTGAAGAGCTTTTTGCTAACATGATTAAAAAAAGGCCTTTGCCTATAATAGCTATTCCGACAACAGCAGGTACAGGAAGCGAGGTTACACCATATTCAATTTTGACGTATGACAAAGTTGGAAGTAAAAAGAGCTTTTTTAGCCCATTGATATTTCCTAAAGTAGCTTTTTTAGATGCCAGGTATACCATGAGTTTATCATATAATGTTACTGTGGATACTATGCTGGATGCGTTGTCACATTTGATAGAAGGATTTCTATCAGTTAAGTATAATAATTTTTATGAATATCTTGTTGTTAATGGATTAAACAGTTTGAAGACATGTTATAAGAATGTGTTAGATGCAAGTACTGATATTAAAAAACTTGATTTTGAAACAAGAGAATTATTACTTTATTCTTCAACACTAGGTGGTATGTTAATAGCACATACAGGGACATCTGTTGTTCACGCTATGGGTTATTCTCTCACATATTATAAGGAGATTCCGCACGGCAGGGCAAATGGGATATTGCTTGCAAATTATTTGAAATTTAATTATGACAGTGAAGAATATAAAATTAATACGGTCCTAAAGTTGTTGGGGATTAAAGATATTTATGAATTTGAGAAAATTTTAAATGAACTGATATATAGAGAAGGTAAAATACCTGAAATATCAATAGATGAGTTGATTAAATACTCGTCTATAGCCATAAAAGCTAGTAATATAGCTAATAATAAAAAATCAGTTACACAAGATGATCTGTTAGACATTTACAAGAAGAGCATATTCTAGAAGATTTCCGGCAATGGTGGCACACTATTGTTTTTTTACCTTTTGAAAAGGGAATGGTTATATATGAGTATAAAGTGCAGAGATATACTAATGCTTCCATCTTTGAAAAAGTTTAGATTAGTTGGTGGGAAAAATGGGCTTGACAGGAATTTAAGCTGGGTGCATGTTGTAGATGTTCCTGATGTTTCCAAATGGGTTCATGGAGGTGAGCTGCTCTTTACAACAGGCATAAGCATAAAAGATAATGTTGATATTCTAATGAAAATTATTGAAGAAATAGATTCGAAGAACCTGGCAGGGCTTGTGATAAATGTGGGACCTTATATCAAGAATATTCCGAAAGAAGCTATTTCATTAGCCGATAGGCTTGATTTTCCGCTTTTTGAGCTTCCTTGGGAGGTTAAACTTGTTGATGTTACAGAGATAATATGTAATTTTATTATAAAAAAGTCAATTGAGGAAAAATCAATAGGAGAATTTTTAGAAAACATACTTTTTACAGATTTTAAATCTGAAGAGGTTTTTGTAAGCAGGGCAGAATATCATGGCTTTAACATCAGTCATCAAAACTGTGTTATGATTACAGATATAGATAAATTTGGACAATATATAAATAAGAGCAACATAAAAGACGAAAAGAAGATAATGGATATAAAATTTTCTTTGCAACAGATTGTAAACAATACATTAGAAAAAAACGGCAAGAAACCGCTTTCTTTAATTCGTGGTGATTCTGTTATATCTCTCATATCTAAAAAGGAAGCAGAAGATGAAAGCTTAGTAGTAGGAATTGCAGAAGAAATAAGGAAAAGTGTTATGAAGCAGATGTCTCCATTAAAAGTTAGCATTGGAATAGGACGATATTATTCTAATTTAAAAGATATAAAAAATAGTTTAAAGGAAGCTGAAAGAGCTTTAAAGCTGGCTTATAAAATAATGGGAGGCAATTCAGTTTATAGTTATACTGAAGCGGGGATTTTCCGACTGTTATTTGAAATGAAGGATAAAAGTGAAATGATTTCTTTTTTCAATGAATTGATGGAACCAATGATGAAATATGATGAAAGCTCAAGTGCTGAGCTCATTAATACACTGGAGGTATTTTTGCAAAACAATGGTAATTTCGTAAAAACCGCTAAAGATCTCTTTATACATCGCAGTACTTTAAACTATAGAATAAAAAAAATTGAGGAAATTCTTAATGTGGATTTATCTGATTGGGAAACCAAATTTAATTTACAGATAGCATTGGCTATTGGAAAATTTCTCAAATATTGAATCAATTGTATTAAAATTTATGAAAATAATGCTACATAATGTAGGATGACATTTTATTAATTATTATGTAAAATTTATTTAAGTCTTAAAGATGAGACTAAAAAATTAATATACTAAATAAAGTAGCAATGGTGCTAATTAAAGGTACGAAAAATGCCTTACAATTAGCACCATTTCTGTTTTACATGGTATTCTAAGTGAGGAGGGCTAAAATGTTAGTTAAAGAAGATGATGAAATTTTTATGGATGAAGACAGTATAAGGGAATATGACAAGAGATACAATTTACATTCTTGGAGTGCTCAGAAAAATCTTAATCCATTGGTTATTACAAAAGCAGAAGGAATTTATTTTTGGGATATTAATGGGAAAAGGTATTTTGATATGTCTTCTCAGCTAGTAAATGTAAATGTAGGACATGGAAATAAAGAGATTATAAATGCGATAAAAGAGCAAGCGGAAAGGCTTCCTTTTATCGGACCAAGCTATGCTGTTGATGTTAGATCAAAATTGGCTGCAAAAGTAATAGAAAAGGCTCCAGATAATATGGGTAAGGTATTTTTTACATTAGGTGGAGCGGATGCCAACGAAAATGCGATAAAAATAGCAAGGATGTTTACAGGAAGGCAAAAAATATTTTCAAGATATCGATCATACCATGGAGCTAGCTTTGGAGCCGCAAATCTAAGCGGAGAACCAAGGAGATATACTTGTGAGCCGGGATTGACTGGGTTTATTAAATTCTTTGATCCATATATTTATCGTGAAAAAATAGAATTTAAGAGTGAAGAGGATGCAAGTAGGTATTACTTGGATAAGCTTAAGGAACAAATTATTTATGAAGGTGCAGATAATGTTGCGGCGATTTTTCTTGAAACAGTGACTGGAAGTAACGGAGTAATTATCCCACCTAAGGGATATTTACAAGGAATAAGGGACATATGTGATGAATTTGGGATACTTATGGTGTGTGATGAGGTCATGACAGGATGGGGTAGAACAGGAGAATGGTTTGCATGTGATAATTGGAATGTGAAACCAGATATTATAACATTTGCAAAAGGAATTACTTGTGGGTATGTGCCTTTAGGTGGTGTTATTGTAGACAAAAAGATAGCAGAATATTTTGATGATAATGTTTTGATGTGTGGCTTAACATATAATGCACATCCAATAGGTTGTGCTGCAGGATGTGCAACTATAGATGTATATGAAAAAGAAGGATTAATAGAAAATTCAAAGAAGATGGGGAAAGTTTTAGGTGCCGGATTGGAAAAGTTAAAAGAAAAACACGCATGCGTTGGTGATGTGAGATATATAGGACTTTTTTCAGCGGTAGAACTTGTTAAACATAAAGGTACAAAGGAACCTTTAGTTCCATATGGAAAAGACCCTGAAAAAATAATGCCAAGAATTATAGATAGCTTAAGAGAGAGAGGTTTTTCTACTTACTCTCATGAAAACTGCATATTAGTGGCACCGCCTTTGATTATAAAGGAAGAGGAATTAAAGGAAGCATTATCAATTCTTGATGAGGTTTTAGATTTTGTAGATGAGTATATTGAAAAAGCATGAGGCGTTAAATTATCTATTACAACAATTAATATTGAAAAAAGGAGATGTTAATTATGAAAGAGGAGATGTATGAACTTAGAACAGAAGATTTATCAAACAGCAAGCTTTACAATGAAGACCTTGCGCCTACAACAATAAAACAAAGGACATGGGATACTTATCACTTTTTATCTTTATGGGTGGGAATGTCATTTTCCATACCTACATTTATGCTGGCCAGTGGGCTGATTTCAATAGGTATGAATTGGGGATCTGCAGGCAAGAGCAGAATTCTGCAATAGAATGAAAGTACTAGGTGCAGACATTGTGACAGATGATATGGCAAATATCTATGCGACCTTTAAAGGATCAGAAGATCTTCCGCGTATTGCAGTTGGATCACATTGCGATTCGGTAGTACAAGGTGGAAACTATGATGGTATTTTAGGTGTAATAAGTGCGATGGAAGTAGCTGAAACGATTGTTACAAAGAAGATTCCACATCGTCATCCAATTACGGTTATGATTTGGACCAATGAAGAAGGGGCTCGTTTTGACCCTGCCATGATGTCATCAGGTGTTATTACTGGTAAATTTGATAAAAACAAGATGCTGGCCTCAAAGGATAAGGATGGAATAACGTTTGGTGAAGCTTTGGATGCAAGCGGATACAAGGGTGATGAGAAAAATAGAATGAATCCCAAGGAATATATGGCTTTTGTGGAACTGCACATTGAGCAAGGTCCAGTGCTTGAAGCTGCAAAAATGGATATCGGAGTTGTTGAAGGTGTCGTTGGAATGGTCAATTATGAGTTTGAATTTATCGGCCAGGCTGGTCATGCAGGAACTGTTCCGCAGAGAATGAGAAAAGATGCTCTCTATGCAGCTTCTGAGGCTATTCAGTATCTTCACAGAGAGCTTGATAAGCTTGACAGTAAGTTGGTTTATACCACGGGTAGAATTATTTGCTCGCCAAATGTACATACAATTATACCGGATGATGTTAAGTTTACTTTGGATGCAAGACATCAAGATCCGAAAATTGTACAGCAGGTTGTTGATGTTATTGAAAACATTCCTAAAGAACTTGCAAAGTGCAAGGTTAGCTATCGGAAATTGTGGTCACGTAAGACTGTTGCCTTCAATGAAGATTTGGTCGATTTAGTAGAGAAGAATGCAAAAGAATATGGCTATTCCTGCATGAGAATGTATAGTGGTCCTGGGCATGATGCTCAGTTTGTTGCTGATATCCTGCCTACCACTATGATATTTGTTCCAAGTATTGGCGGACACAGTCATTGCGAAATAGAAAAAACATCTCTCGACAATTGCTGGAAGGGTGCCAATGTATTACTAAAAACGATATTAGATATTGATAAGAAATAGAAAGTAATATGTCGAGTTTTGCAAACGCCATATATCAGTAATATTGCCATAATAAGGAATGTAAAGTAAAGAACAATTGTACATCATAATTCCTTCAATTTTTTGCTTTTAGAAAAATTATCGAAAAACATCTAATATTGCAAAACAAATGTATATGATAAAAATTAGGCATGATAATATCGTGCCTTTTTCTATTATATAAAAATAAAAAAGCAATTAATCTGATATTATTAAAGTATTAAACCTTTATTTTGGGAGTATTGATGATATATAGACTTTATGCTACTATTGTAGTAGTCTTTTTTGTATAATAACCTGACTTTTGCAGCAAAAAGGAATAAAAAAAGCCCCTGAAACCTTTAAAATGAAGGCTTTCGGGCTTTTTGCTTTTGTCAATAAGTTGTAGTGGAAATGTCATTTTTTTACTTCTCCTAAAATTTTTTTAATTTCTCCTAACCTCATATATTTATGCCCAAATTCGATACCTAGTTCTTTGCCTATATCTTCAAGAACATCATTATTAAAATCAAAAAGATAATAATTCTCCTGTATATAGCTGCAGGATGCTTTGGCTAGGCTTTCAAGTATAGCTGAAACAGAATATTTGCCTTTTAGTCTGTATTCAAGTATCCTTACAATTACAAGTGATATAAAGCATATCAGAAAATGAGCATCAATATGCTCTCTCAGTGATAAATACACTGGTCTGCTTTCAATATCGCTTTTAGTTATCTTGAAAGCCTCTTCTATTTTCCATAAACCACGATACATTTCAATAATTTTATCATCAGATTCTTTGTATTCGCTAGTAACTATTGCATAATATCCATCAAATCTTTCTTCTTCTTTTAATTTTTCCTCATCAAATACTAGGTGTTGACGAGCACTTTCCAATATTTCGCCAGTTTCATCATCAAAAATAAGATTTTTTACATATTTGGAAGCACCGTAAGATGTAGCTTTATTATATTTCGCTGGATTTTTAATTAAATCTTTGGCTTTTTCTATTGCAGCGGCTCGTTCATATTTTGCTTTCAAAGCATATTCCTCACTATAGAAAACAACCTGCTTCTCATCAACTATCTTTTTCATCTTTCTTCCTTTAGTGGTAGTTACTAATATTTCTCTTGGATAAAGTCTGGATTTTATCTTGAAGTTATCTCCTCTGTATTTATATCCATTTTCGTCAAGAACATATTTCTTAAATTCCTTATCCGCACAACGAACAGAATAGCTGAATACATATCCATTACCAGCAGATAAAGTATACCAGATGTTATCACCAGTAATGATACTCTTATCAGCAACAACAATAATTCTTCCCAAAGAATAATCATGTTGTATTTTTCTTAACATAGGCATAAGTGTAGTTTTGTCTAGAGCATTACCAGGAAAAAGCTTATAGGTAATAGGTATACCATTGGTGTCCATAAATAATCCCATCTGTACAATCGGATCTGGTCTGTGCTCTTTAGAAACGCCTTTTCTCCGTAATTCATCTTGTTCATCAATTTCAAAATAATAGTTGGTAACATCATAATAAACTAAGCTAGTATTTCGATCATACAAAGACTTAACATGCTCATGAATCCAAAGTTGCAAAGCATCACTATGCTTGTTGAAAAAAGAGAGACATCTATAGACATCATCCAAAGAAAAATCAAACTTCTCAAAGAATATATCTTTATTCTCATAAGTCTTTTTCTTTGAGGCAGGATACAATAAACGTGAAAATACGAGAAGTTTCATAATAGCATTAGCATCATATTCTTCTTTTGAATGACGTTGTCTGTTTCTTAAAAATTTATCTAATTCAAGCTCATGATAAACTTTACTAAACGCAGCATAGCCAAAGTTTTTACGGTTATCTGTATTAACCGAAAGTTTTTCATCAGGAGAAAAACTAAGAGTAATCGGAACCTTTTTCATAGCTTTTTGTTCGTTTAATTCTTTAACCTTTTGTTCGAAAAAAGCAATAGGATCGTCATATTGTTTTTGAAGTTCATCAAGGTAACCAAGAGATTTAATAGTAACAGTCCTTGTATGCCCTCTCTGTTTATCACGATAGCCATCTGCAATAGAGAGATAAATTCTTCCGGAACTGCGTTTACTTTTCTTTAAATACACCTTAAACTCCCCCAATAAAATTCAATATGGTTATATTATACCATAATCCATAATAATCCGCAACCAAAATATGACAAAATTTTAAAATAAATTTACCCGAAATCATCAGTAAAATAAATGGTTTCGGATTATGCTATCTTAAAATTTGCTGCAAAACTAGGGTGCTAATTAAAAATTTCTTGTAAAACTAGGGCAAAAATTTTATATTGACATATTTGAAAAATATAGTATAATATAACTAAAATAAATATTGTTACTTTAAATTGACAGAGCAAAGGCGCTCTAATTCATAGGTGATTCCTGTGTATTAGAGCGTTTTCTTTTGTTATTATTAAAAGGAGGAAACTATATGAAAAAAAGAATACTAATTCCAGCTATTATTGCACTATCAATGTTGATACCAAATATAGCTTTTGCCGCAGCAGGAAAGATTGATACAGGAGATACCGCATTCATATTATTTTCGGCTGCTTTAGTCATGATCATGACGCCAGGATTAGCATTTTTCTATGGCGGTATGGTTAATGGGAAAAATGTCATAAGCATAATGATGCAAAGTTTTACTATTATTGCACTTATTTCTGTACAATGGGTATTATTTGGATTTTCATTATCTTTTAGTGGTGATATAAATCACTTGATAGGCAATTTACATTGGGCTGGACTTAATAACATCGGTCTTGGACCCGACAGTACTTATTCATCTACGATACCACTTCTAGCGTTTATGGTATATCAATTGATGTTTGCTATAATAACACCTGCTTTAATAACTGGTGCATTTGCAGAAAGGATGAAATTTTCAGCATTTATAATATTTACATTGCTTTGGACGACTTTAGTATATGATCCGCTTGCACATTGGGTGTGGGGAAACGGCGGATGGCTTAGAGACTTAGGTGCATTGGATTTTGCAGGTGGCACCGTCGTTCACATAAGCTCTGGCGTATCAGGTCTTGTAGCAGCCTTAATTCTTGGTAAGAGAAAGAATGCAAAGATGGTACCGCATCACATGCCGATGGTTTTGATGGGAGCAGCATTCTTGTGGTTTGGTTGGTTTGGATTTAATGCAGGGAGTGCTTTATCTGTAAATGGCATAGCGGTTAATGCATTTGTTGTGACAAATACTGCTGCTGCTGCTGCATCCATAGGATGGGTATTAACTGAATGGAAAGTAAGCGGCAAACCGACACTACTAGGTGCTGTAAGCGGCGCTGTAGCAGGACTTGTTGCAATTACACCAGCGTCAGGTTATGTTACAGCCGTTTCAGCAATTGCAATAGGTGTTGTATCAGGTATAATATGCTTTATATCTGTCAATTACATTAAACATAAGATTGGATATGATGATTCGCTTGACGCATTTGGAATACACGGTGTTGGAGGTACATGGGGTGCATTGGCAACAGGTCTATTTGCTACGAAAGCTATAAATCCTGCAGGTGCAAATGGCTTATTTTACGGCAATCCGAATCAATTGCTTATTCAGCTTACAGGAGTTGTTGCGACTTACATCTTTGCAGGACTTATGTCATTCATAATACTGAAATTTATAAGCTTATTTATGGAGCTTAGAGTTACTAAAGAAGAAGAGGAATTAGGTCTTGACATAGTTGAACACGGTGAAGAAGCGTATAACATAGGCTTTAAAGCTATTGACTTTAATCAATAAGTTAAGAGCTTTAAAATAAATAATAAATGCTGCCAAATAAATATAATTTATTTAAAAATGAATAATTTATTTGGCAAATTTAAGAAGCAAAGGTGCTTAATCTGTTAAGATATAAGCACCTTTATTTTTAGAAGGAGGTGATGATATAGGTGAAAAAAATGTCTATCATCATTTTATACACACTAAATACAATAATTTTAATTTTAAGTTTGGCGTTTATATTGTACAGTATTTCAATGCATAATACAATATTAATTTTTTCAAATCACGTGCCAGCATTCATAATGGGATTGCCCATCGTCTACCTTGTATTAATTTATTTTGTGAGAATTCGCAATCTTTCAAAAAGTATAAAAGACAAAAAGTTTTCAATCAGGAATTTTAAAAGAATATAAAAATTAAAAATCTGGAGGTGCTTTTTATGAAAAGGAAAATTGTAATAGGTATTGTAGTTGCATTACTTTTGGCAATGACAGTAGGGGTGGTATATGCTGCTGGTGGCGATCCAACGGGAGCGAATCTTGGCACTGCAAAGGACATTACAAGCGCAGTTGCAGGTAAGCCTACACTAGAAGAAGTAGCTACACAGGTTGCAAAGAATAAGCTTGGGATTAACTTTGTATGGGTAATGTTGACTGCATTTTTGATATTCTTCTTTCAAGCTGGATTTGCACTTGTTGAAACAGGCTTTACACAGGCTAAAAATGCAATGCACACTATGGCTATGAATCTTATGGTATTTTTAGTAGGTACTGTTGGATTTTTCCTAACAGGTTTTGCATTTATGATGGGAGGTTCAGGAGCCTTTTCAAGCCTTGGCGGTACAGCGCCTTTGAACCACGCACTAAGCATAGGAGGATGGAATTTACTAGGACTTAACGGATTCTTCTTATCAAGTGGCGGAACGTATGACGTAGGTGTGTATGCTTTGTTCTTCTTTGAGATGGTATTTATGGATACAACGGTAACCATTCCTACAGGAGCGATGGCGGAAAGAGTTAAATTTTTAGCGGTTGTTATCGGGTCGTTTTTCGTTTCAATGGTGTATTATCCAATCTATGGTGGTTGGGTCTGGGGAGGAGGATGGCTTTCACAGCTTGGAGCCAAACTTGGACTCGGGAATGGAGTAATTGATTTTGCAGGTTCTGGTGTCGTTCATGCAATGGGGGGCATGATGGCACTTGCAGGAGCGATGGTCATAGGACCGAGGATAGGAAAATTCAAGAAAGATGGTACACCTGTGGCAATACCGGGCCATGACATTCCAATGGCTATTCTTGGTACGATCATACTTTTCTTTGGATGGTTTGCATTTAATGCAGGTTCTACACTTAATGGAACGGATTTAAGGCTAGCGGTTGTTGCAACAAATACCATGATCGCCGGTGCTGTAGGAGGACTTGTTGCAATGTTTTATATGTGGATTAAATATGGAAAGCCTGATCCGTCTATGATGTGCAATGGTGCCCTTGCTGGACTTGTGGCGATAACAGCTCCATGTGCATTCGTAAATGGCATATCAGCTTTTATAATAGGTGCAGTGGCTGGCATCTTGGTTTGCGTATCTGTTGCTTTTGTTGAAAATAAACTAAAGATAGATGATCCGGTAGGAGCTTTTTCAGTACACGGTGTAAACGGCTTGTGGGGTATTTTAAGCGTTGGTATATTTGCAGATGGCACATATGGTGCAGGGCTCAATGGAGTACAAGGTGCTGTAACAGGAATACTCTATGGCAGTACAGGTCAACTTTGGGCACAGCTTATTGATATGGTAGTAATAGTCGTATACGGATTTGGATTAAGCTACTTGTTCTACAAAGCTCTTGATGCTATAATGGGTATAAGAGTCAAACCGGAAGACGAGATCGCAGGGCTTGATTTGCCGGAGATGGGCGTTTTAGCATATCCTGATTTCCAATTGACGCCTGTTGTGTACTCGGATGGTGTGATTGAAAAAAATATAAAAAGTCCACAAGTTTTAGATGATATTGTACTAAGCAAGGGGGTAAAATAATGAAGAAAGTTGAATGTATAATAAGACCAGATGTTTTAGAAGATGTAAAGGCGGAACTTAATAAGCTTAAAATACATGGAATGACGGTGTCACAGGTTTTTGGATGTGGACATCAGAAAGGCAAAAAAGAGATTTACAGAGGAGCGGAAATTGAGATAAGCCTCCTTCCTAAAGTTAAAATTGAAATTGTGACAGAAGATGGAAGTGTTGAAAACATCGTAGATGCTGTTACAAAAGTTGCAAGAACAGGCAATGTAGGCGATGGAAAGATATTCATATACGACATACAAGACGCCATAAGGATAAGAACCGGTGAACGCGGAGAAAAAGCGATATAAAGATTTAGTGAAATTATCAAGGCTTCTACACGAGAGAAAGTGTAGAAGCCTTTTAAAATTTTATCAGAAAGATGATGTGAATATAGTTTGTACAAAAAAATTAAAAAAATACGAGTTCTACAGTAGTGTTGACTATTGATAAGCTTTCATAAGTTCAGATATTGTTACAAAAGAATATCATTTAGACTTGAGTTTTACAATTTATCACCACGATGTGCTAAATAAAAGATTACTTTTATAGCATAAACCAAATTGCTCTAAAAATCAATGTTGATGCCATCTGGTCAATTTATAAATTTATTAATTCAACAATGAGTTAAAGAAATCTCCCATCTTTTATAGGTAGGAGATTTCTATGGTATGACAGGTATGTAGGATGTATGGTAAGTTGGTAATGAAAGTCCGCTATAGGCGAGGTGATGGAACCAACTTAGCCGAACTTCAGGGGTTGCCCACCGTGAGGTGGAATCTGAAGTAGCATGAAAAAATCTCAGTATGAGAAATACAAGGTCGACAAAATATAGGAAAAAGACTATAAATCAGATATTTTTATGTTTAAATCAGCACCAATAACTCCTATGCACGATCCGTTTTTATCGATTAATGGAATAGATACAGTTAAACATGGAGCTTTTGTAATAGCAGATATATAGACTTCAGATACATATTCTTTGCCTTTTATGGATTTTTGAAACCATTCTCGCACGTTTGCATTCGCAATACCAGCAGGTGGATTTGAATAAATAAATCTTCCTTTAATATCATTTGTCCAAAGAGCTTCTATTTCTTTATGATTTTTTAAAAAAGCGTCAAGTGCTTCTTTATGAAAATTCCTATTCATTAGTAAGAATTCATCTGAAATTATTTCTTTTTTTATAGATTTTATTACATTAATTGCTGTATTCTTTATATTTTCAAAATTCATTCGTATTACATTTTTTATTTCATCGCTTTCGGACAATAATTTCAAATCATTTGATGCTTCTTTTAATTTATCGCTTAAAAATACTATTTTCTCTGCATTTTCTTTTTGATGATATATAGAATTATTCATGATATCAAAATTATTTGATACTTCTTTTAATAAGTTTTGAACACTTTCGATCTTTTCATTGATATTTTTAACGTACTTATATTCATCTTCAGAAACATTTACGATTTTGCTAATCATGTTCATAACTGTATTGTTGTATTCTTCTATCATGCTTAAACTTTTTTCTATATTCATTGTACTACTTACACTATCCTTGACGTTTATATAATTTTCACTGGCTGATTTTTTGACATTTTCTATTTCGTTATTTACTTTTTCGATTAGTGACACAATATCTGTTACAGCTTTATTGGTGTTTAAAGTTAATTTTCTGATGCCATCTGCGATAACGCCAAAACCATTGCCATATTTTTCGGCTTTTGCAGATTCTATAGATGCATTTAGTGAAAGTAAATGGGTTTCTTTAGCTATTTTTTCAATTGATTTTAATATCTGAGAAATTTGTATTGATATTTTTGTAAGCTCATTTATACGATTTAGTGTTTCTTCTGTGGTTATAGAAATGTTGCTTATCTTATCTAAAACTAATCTGATTTCTTTGAAACTTTCATTTACCAGTTTTCTCGATTGAATGCCAGTGTTGTACATTTCTCCAGAAGTATTTTTGATATTTTCAAGCTTTTCAACTAATTTCTTTATTTCGGTGATTGTATTTTCTACATTTTCATAGCAAAGTGAATTATTTGAAAATATTTCTTGCGATTCGGCATATAGTTGTTGGGCAAAAGCATTATTTTCTTCCATAGTAATAGACAATTCTTCTGATACAGAGAATATACGGCTTGAAGCGACTTGTGTCTCAAATATGTATTTTACAAGTTTCTTTTTAAGTCTTGTTATTGATACAGATATGTCTTTTATTATTCCTTTAAAATTAATGTAGTCTTTATTTTCATCTAGTAAATTATTCGCATTTATAATATTTAACAGTTTCAACAATTGTTTGTCTTTGAACACCATTTACTACACCTCTTTTTCATTTGTATAAAAATAAAAACGCTGATCAAAAGAAACTGATCAACGCCTTCGTTGATAAAAATATTTACTTTCTAACCTTGAGAAGTATTATAATCGATATTTACTGGAATGTCAAGAGTACACTGAGGTCCTGTTAGTTAGATGTTTTTTCATCTGTTTTAATTATTTTTTACATGCCTTTTCACATTTTTATACTTTCTACATATACTACAAACAGATGAAATTCAATATCAATCAATATGGCTACCCTTATTATTTATTTCGAAAGGGGCTGATATGATGTGCGGAATAGCAGGATGGGTAAGCTTTGATGAAGAAGTGATAAATAGGAAAAACATAGTAGTTGCGATGGGGAAAAGACTTAGGAATAGAGGACCTGATAGCTGGGGGACATGGTTTTCGACTCATTGTGGTTTTGCACAGACAAGGCTTATAGTCATTGACCCTGAGGGTGGAGAACAGCCGATGATTAAGGAACTTGGCGAGAGAAAGTGCGTGATAATATACAATGGAGAGTTGTACAATACGGAGGAAATAAGAGATGAGCTTAGGTCATTAGGGTACAAATTCAATGGCCATTCAGATACAGAGGTCTTGTTGACTGCGTATATTGAATGGGGCAGCGATTGTGTCCATAAGTTAAATGGCATATACGCATTTGCAGTATGGGATGATTACGAGAACGAGCTTTTTCTCTCAAGAGATAGGATAGGTGTCAAACCTCTTTTTTATACTTATAAGAATGGTTCTCTCATTTTCGGCTCGGAAATAAAAGCGATTTTAGCACATCCATACGCTCAGGCTGAAGTGGATGAAGAAGGACTTGCAGAGATTTTTGTCATGGGACCTACAAGGACACCGGGAATTGGTATTTTTCGCGATATATATGAGCTAAAGCCAGGCCATTCTCTTACATTTAATAAAGGTGGAATAAAAATTGAAAGATATTGGTCATTGGTAAGTAAAAACCATGAAGATGACCTTAAAACTACAATGGAAAAGATTCGGTTTCTTTTAGACGATGCTTCGAAGCGTCAGCTTGTGTCAGATGTACCGTTGTGTTCGCTGCTTTCTGGCGGATTGGATTCTACTGCGGTTTCTGCCTTTGCCAATGAAAAATTAAAAAGATTAGGCAGCAAGCTTATAACATATTCCGTTGATTATATTGGAAATGACAAATACTTTAAGCCAAATCAATTTCAGCCAAACAGCGATTCGGATTTAGTTGAAGCTGTTTCAAAAGAGATAGATACAGATCATAATTATGTCTATGTGGACAATGAAGAATTGGCAGATGCTCTGTTGCCTGCTCTTTATGCCCGCGATTTGCCAGGGATGGCTGATGTTGACTCGTCTTTGTACTTATTCCTAAGAGAAGTCAAAAAAGATGTAAAAGTTGCACTGTCAGGTGAAGGGGCTGATGAAGTGTTTGGAGGCTATCCGTGGTTTAGAAATAAAGATGCCGTCGAGTCAGGCACTTTCCCATGGATAAGAATGGTTGAAAAAAGAATGAATCTTTTATCTCAAGACGTTGTAAAAAAGATCCGTCCAACAGAGTACTTAAATGATCGGTACAATGAAGCATTAAGAGAAGTACCTAAACTTTCAGGAGAAGATAAAACATCTTCTCGCATGAGGGAAATATTTTATTTGAATCAGACGAGATTTCTTTCCATGCTTCTGGATAGGATGGACAGGATGAGCATGGCTTCAGGCCTTGAAGTCAGGGTGCCGTTTTTGGACCACAGGATAGTGGAGTATGTTTGGAATATTCCGTGGGATATGAAGAACCTCCACAATAGAGAGAAAGGCCTTTTGAGAGAAGCGTTAAAGGGGTATATACCTGATATAGTAGTAGAAAGGAAAAAAAGCCCATATCCTAAGACACATAACCCGGTTTTCAAAGAGAAGGTAAAAAGTTGGCTTCAGAGGATTATTGACGATCCGTCCTCACCAATTTTGCAGTTAATCAACAAAAAGGAAGTGCAAAATTTAATAGATACTGATGCAAAAGATTATGATCCAGCATGGTTTTCTCAACTTATGGGTGGTCCTCAGTTATATGCATACCTTATACAAGTAAATGAATGGCTTTTGAAGTACAAGATAAGAATTTTATAGACATCCATAAAAACATCTTGACAAGTTAGGCGAAAAACAAGTATAATGTATACAAACAATCCTACTACGGTAGGGGGGTATAAAATATTGAAAAGAAAAAAGGAGGAAATGATATGAGGTATGCGTATGTTGATCAAGAAATATGTGATAGATCACCGTTTTGCCCAGCAAGCCACAGTTGCAAGTTTGGCGCATTTAAGTTATCAAGAAAAGGCTTGTTTCAAGTTGAGATAAATGTTGATAAAGAAAAATGCACTGGATGCGGCGTCTGCACAAGGTATTGTCCACACGGCGCTATAAAATTAGTAAACGCATAGTATATTTAGAAAGGGTATGTACGAAGGTATATACCTATATTTTTTTGTCTATTTTCTTTTTATTAAGAGTAAAATATATGGTATAATTGTAATAGATGATTTATGGGAGGGTGTGAAATGTTGGACTTTAGTAAAGATTTTTTGTTTGGCGTTGCTACGGCTTCGTATCAAGTTGAAGGTGCTTACAACGAGGATGGCAGGACTATGTCTATCTGGGATACATTTTCCAGACAAGATGGAAAGGTATACAAAAGTCATAATGGCGATGTGGCTTGCGATCATTACCATCTATACAAAGACGATGTAAAGATGATGAAAGACTTAGGGATTGAAGCGTACAGATTTTCGATTGCTTGGCCAAGGATTTTCCCTGCGAAAGGGCAGTATAATCCTAAGGGGATGGACTTTTATAAGAGGTTGACTGATGAACTTTTAAAAAATGACATTAAACCTTTTGCTACAATATACCATTGGGATCTGCCTCAATGGGCTGATGACTTAGGTGGATGGCTTAATAGAGAAATTGTTGAGTGGTACGGCGAATATGCTGAAAAACTTTTTTCTGAACTGGGAGGATACATAAAAAATTGGATCACATTAAATGAACCGTGGTGCTCTTCATTTTTGTCGTATTTCATTGGTGAACATGCGCCTGGGCATAAAGATTTAGGTGAAGCTTTATTAGTTTCACACAATCTTTTGCTGTCCCACGGAAAAGCTGTAGAAATATTTAGAGGTTTGAATTTAGATGATTCTAAAATAGGCATCACTTTGAATTTGAATGAAGTATTTCCTGCATCAGATAGTGATGATGACAAAGTCGCAGCTCAAATAGCTGATGGATTCCAAAACAGATGGTTTTTAGATCCATTATTTAAAGGCAAATATCCGCAAGATATGGTGGAGTATTTTGGAAAATATGCAAAAGTCGATTTCATAAATGATGAAGATTTGAAGCTGATTTCTCAAAAATTAGATTTTCTGGGAGTTAATTATTACACAAGGGCAGTTGTCCAGAAAGGAAATGACGGCCTTTTGGATGCTGTGCAGATAGATCCTGGGAATGAAAGGACAGAGATGGGATGGGAGATTTATCCTGAATCTCTGTACAATATTTTGATGAGGCTTAAAAGAGAATACACTTATGATATGCCATTGTACATTACTGAAAATGGTGCGGCGTTTAATGATGTCGTTGAAGATGATGGACGTGTACACGATGAAAAGCGGGTAGAGTTTTTAAAACAGCATTTTAAAGAGGCTAAACGCTTTTTGAATGATGGTGGAAATTTAAAGGGGTACTTTGTGTGGTCGTTGATGGACAATTTTGAGTGGGCTCATGGCTATTCAAAGAGATTTGGCATCGTATATGTCGACTATGAGACAGAAAAAAGGATTTTGAAAGACAGTGCCCTATGGTACAAAGATTTGATTTCTACAAGAACCATCTAAATATAAAAATCGTGTTATTGATAGTAGAAAATGGCAGAGTGCTAAACCTGCCATTTTTCTTATATTTTATTGACTATTGTCTTCTTCAATATTATAATTTATTAGTGATGTAATATATTGGTTATTATTTTTTTATTTACATTTGGTGCGAATCATTCTTACAAGTCATAAATATAATTTATTATGGGTGAAAAAGATTTTGGGGGAAGTAATGTGAATGAAAAAAGTATATTGATCGTTGATGATGATAAGCTAAGCAGGACTATTTTAAAGAATATTTTAGGCAGCGCTGGGTACAAAATTTACGAGTCACAAGATGGTGATGAGGCTCTAAAACTTTATAGGCGTATTTTGCCGGATATGGTAATACTTGATGTGGTAATGCCTGGCCTTAGTGGATTTGATTTGCTTAGGATATTGAGGGATGAGGAAGAAAACCAATTGGTGCCTGTCATACTTTTAACGTCCAGTGACAATTATGAAGAAAAGCTGCACGGGTTGGAGTTAGGCGCTGATGCGTACATAACGAAGCCATTCAATGAAAAAGAACTTCTTGCGCAAGTGAAAAATCTGTTTCAGAGGATCGAGCACAATAGGATGGCCAATCCACTTACAGGACTTAGAGGCAATATTGACATAAAGTATGAGATAAGAAGGCGCATAAAAAATGGGTCGTTGTACGCTGTTTTGTACATAGACTTAGATAATTTTAAGTCCTTCAATGATTACTACGGTTTTTCACGGGGCGATAAAATAATAAGACAGACAGCCAGGATCTTGAAAGAAGCGCTTTTTAAGTGTGGCAATGCAAATGATTTTTTAGGTCATATAGGCGGAGATGACTTCATAATAATCACTACTCCAGATAAAATCGATGATGTTTGCAATTATATAATAAGTACCTTTGATGAGGATATAAAAAGGTATTACGATGATGAAGATTTGGCAAATGGCTATATAGAAGTCATCAATAGGCGAGGAGAAATACAGAGGTTTCCTTTTGTTTCAATATCTATAGCTGTTGTGACAAACGAAAACAGAAACTTTGATAATGAGCTTCAAATAAGTGCAGTGGCTGCAGAGATCAAGAGGAAGCTTAAGTCTATGGAAGGAAGTAAATACTTAAAAGATAGAAGGAAATGTTAGGCATACGGTTGGTATGCTGATTTTTTTTAGGAGGTTTTACTTTGTCTTTAAAAAATCCTTATGTGCCTGATAAAAAAGTGAGTCATGTCATAATTGATGGAAGGCATTATGATGTGGCTGAGTCATTGAGAAAGATGGAAATAGATGTCATAATGACAAAAAGACATGGCTCTCTCTATGAAGCAATATCGTATCATCCAGATATGATCGTCCACAATGCAGGTGACGGTCAAATTGTTTTAGCGCCAGATGTTGATGAAAATTTTGTTGAGGAAATCAAAAAGTTAAATTTGGAAGTAATATTTGGGAAGACTGTACTAAGTAGAAACTATCCTGACAATATAGCATATAATGTAGCAAGATTGGGCGATTATGCTTTTCACAATTTAAAGTACACTGATCCTGTGTTAAGGAAAGTATTAGAGAAAAAAGGAGTAAAATTTATACACGTTAATCAGGGATATACCAAGTGCAACATGGCGATCGTGGACAATGCAAGTTTTATAACGTCAGACGCAGGTGTTTATAAGACGGCTTCAAAAGAGGGATTTGACTGCCTTTTGATTGAGCAAGGCGGCATAAAGCTTAATGGGTTTGATTATGGATTTATAGGAGGAGCGTCTGGGCTTATAGATAAAGATGTTTTTTGCATTGCTGGAGATTTAAGATATCACGGCGAATACAAGAAAATAATTGATTTTATGAAATATAAAAACAAAGAAATAATTTTTTTAACATCTGGTGAAGTAAAAGACATAGGTTCCATTATTCCACTCTACTGAAGATGCAAAGAAAAGGAATAAAAGCACATACTACTAACGAAGGGAGTGAGAAAAATGCAGCTTTTGTCTATCGGTATCCCAAATGCTTTATTAAGTGGCAGTGTTTTTAACAATGAATTAGAGTATATGAAAAATGAAGGATTAGATTTTACTGTAAATTTAGATAATCGTGGAAACATTACTTTTTTTAATATAGACGTAGAGGATAGAGTTTCAAGTAAAAATATAGTTAAAATAAAAGAGCTTGTATCAGATGTGATTTCTGATGTAATAGTCAATCAGATCGACAAGAAGCTGATAAAAAGGATTATAGATAAATACTATTACTATTTTGATTCCGATGAGAAGAAAAAGATTGAAAACATAGCGAAAAGTATTTTAGATAACGATGCTAACAAAGAGACATTCAAATTAGTTAAGAAAGAAAGAATTTTTGAGGAAATAGAGGATTTTCTAAAAGACAATGAGACCATTGACATAGAGGGATTTGTCAATTTCAGGTTAAGAGACTTCATAGGCGAGATAAGCGAAGTTGTAGATAGAGCAGTTGACGAATACATGATGCAGAAGGAATACGATGAATTTATTGGGCTTTTAAAGTATTTTGTAGAACTTCAGGATTCCAAAGTAGATGTTCTTAATATCCTCATCGACAAAAGCGGAAAGTTCTTGTTTTTCGATAAAGAAAAAAAACCTATAACAGGAAAGTTTTTAAGCGATATAACAATCGAATTTACAGGAGGAGAATTGACAGATGATGATATGCTTATAAGCACGCTTATTGCAATGGCGCCTTCTAAAATATATATACATTCGCTGGAAAATATAAAAAGTAAGGATATTCTGGATACTGTTGAAAAAATATTTTCAAACAAAGTGTTTATATGCAATGGTTGCAGCTTATGTAAAGTAAATGAGGCAAGGAAATAAAACCCAGCTTAAACTGGGTTTTATTATTTAATGAAATCTGTTATTATATTCATAGGTTATTTTGTTGAGGTGATCTGATGCATTTTTTTCTGCAAATGATGTTTTTAGGTGTTGTTGGTGCAGCCATTGGATGGATAACAAATTATATTGCTGTCATCATGCTTTTTAAACCGATAAAGCCTGTAAAGATTTTTGGCATTTCCATCCAAGGTCTCATACCAAGAAGGAGAGATGAGATAGCAGCATCAATTGGAAAAGTAGTAGAAGATGAACTTGTGTCAATGGACGACATATTGGACAAACTTTTAAATGAAGACAATCGCAATTATATAATAAAAAGGATATTAGATGACGTTGATATTGCAGTTGAAAAGAACATTCCTTCATTTATACCGAAAACATTAAAATCAATGATAGTCAATTATGTAGTTGGGATTGTAAGCAAAGAGGCAGAGAAGTTTTTGGATGAATCTGCAGCTACTATGCTAAATGATATGTCTGACAAAATTGGTATAGCAGAAATAGTTGAAGAAAAGATAAAGCTTTTTGAGCTTGAAAAGCTGGAGAAGATCATACTGGATGTATCCAATAAAGAATTAAAGATGATTGTGGTTTTAGGCGGGGTCTTAGGTTTTGTAATAGGCATTTTACAGGCATTTGTGGTAAGGATGCTGTAGAATATTGACAAGTCGTTGTATCAATTATATAATAGAAAAAAATCAATATTTTGGCGATGATGAGGAAAGTAGATATCTAAAAATATCAAAGAGATTGAATGACTTAGGCTGAAATCATTCAAATATTTTTGATATCGAAGACCACCTCTAAGCTGCGGGTGATGAATCCGATCGGTAATTCCGTTATAATTTAGAGTATAAATGAGAGTGGAACCGCAGAACCTCTGCCTCTTTTGGCGTGAGGTTCTTTTATTTAAATTTAAGAAGGAGGACAAGATATGAAGATAATACTTAAAGATGGAACAGAAAGAGAATATGAAAATGGCATGAGCGTATATGAAATCGCTAAAAGTCTGAGTCAGAAGCTTGCTAAAGAAGCACTTGGAGGTAGATTAAACGGCAGGATTGTGGAGTTATATACGCCTATCAATGAGGATGGCAAGCTGGAGATTTTGACTTTTGACGATGAGGATGGAAAGAAAATATACTGGCACACTTCATCACATATAATGGCACAGGCGATTAAAAGGCTTTATAAAAATGTGAAGCTTACGATAGGCCCTGCCATCGAAAATGGTTTTTACTACGATTTTGATATTGATGAACCTTTTAAAGTCGATGATTTTTCTAAGATAGAAGATGAGATGAATAAGATCATTAAGGAAGATTTGAAGCTTGAGAGGTTTGTGCTTCCCAGAGAGGAAGCTATAAAATTCATGGAAGAAAAAGGTGAACCTTACAAAGTTGAGCTTATAAAGGATCTGCCTCAGGATGCTACAATATCTTTTTACAGGCAAGGTGAGTTTACAGATCTTTGCGCAGGACCCCATCTGCCATCGACAGGTATGGTTAAATCCATAAAACTTCTTTCAGTGGCAGGTGCTTACTGGAGAGGCGACGAGCACAATAAAATGCTGCAGAGAATATATGGCATAAGCTTTCCTAAGAAAAGCATGTTGGATGAATACTTAAATATGCTTGAGGAGGCAAAGAAAAGAGATCACAGGAAATTGGGAAAAGAATTGGATCTTTTCAGCATCCACAATGAAGGGCCTGGTTTTCCGTTTTTCCATCCAAAAGGAATGGTTTTAAGAAACATTTTGGAAGATTTTTGGAGAAAAGAACACGCAAAGAGAGGCTATCAGGAGATTAAGACGCCTATAATTTTGAATGAAGAGCTGTGGCACAGATCAGGTCATTGGGATCATTACAAAGAAAATATGTACTTTACAAAAATTGATGATGAAGACTATGCCATAAAGCCTATGAACTGTCCAGGAGCTTTGCTTGTGTATAATTCAACTATGCACAGCTATAGAGATCTGCCTCTTAGGCTTTGTGAACTGGGACTTGTTCATAGGCATGAGTTGTCAGGTGCTCTCCATGGACTTATGAGAGTGAGGAGCTTCACGCAAGATGATGCTCATTTGTTTATGACGCCAGATCAGGTGGAATCAGAAATTTTAGGAGTCATCAAACTTATCGACTACTTCTACAAGATATTTGGATTTGAATACTTTGTGGAGCTTTCTACAAGGCCAGAGAATTCGATAGGTTCTGATGAAGACTGGGAATTGGCGACAAATGCCTTGATAAAAGCTATGGAACATATAGGACTTAATTATAAAGTGAATGAAGGCGACGGAGCCTTTTACGGCCCTAAAATTGACTTCCATCTAAAAGACAGCATAGGACGTACATGGCAGTGTGGGACGATACAGTTGGATTTTCAGATGCCTGAAAGGTTTAACTGCGAATACGTTGGAGATGATGGTGAAAAGCATAGACCTGTCATGCTGCATAGGGTGGTGTTTGGCAGCATAGAAAGGTTTATCGCCATCCTCACAGAAAACTTTGCCGGTGCCTTCCCTACATGGCTTGCTCCTGTGCAGGTAAAAATACTTCCGATTTCTGATAAGCATTTGGCGTATGCGCAGAATATTTATGAAAGGCTATTGGAGAATGACATAAGGGTTGAGCTTGATGATAGAAATGAAAAAATAGGCTACAAGATAAGAGAAGCACAGATGCAAAAGATACCTTACATGCTTATATTAGGCGATAAGGAAGTAGAAGCTGGAAATGTTTCTGTGAGATCCAGAAAAGAAGGAGATCTTGGATCTAAATCCTTGCAAGAATTTTTATCATCCATTTTGGAAGAGATTAAGCAGAAATCCCTCTAAGAGAAATGTCCACCAACTTTGAATTGGTGGACATTCTACTACCTTGATTGACAAAATAAAAAATGGTAATCTAAATATGTAGTGTTTTATCGGGGGGAATAATTACGGCTAAAAATAGGGAGGTCTACAAATATCTTAATTACAACATAAAGATGAATCTGCTAAATGGCATAACATTTTCAATAGGGTACAACATGATTATGCCATTTGTAGGCATATTCGCTATAAAATTGGGTGCCAACAACTACGAAGTATCTCTTATTAATTCTCTTCCAGCCCTTATGGCTTTGATTGGGATACTGCCTGCTACAATCTTTATAAATAAAGCTAAAAATGTCTTTAAATTTGCCTACATTTTAGAGTACATTACAAGGAGTTTTTATCTTTTAGTTGCATTAGTGCCGTTTATGAGCAAGTTTAGGCCTGAAGCTGTGGTCTTGTTTGTAGGACTATTGAATTTGCCGGCTATTGTCGCAGGAATGTGTTGGCAGTCATTTATGAGCGATTTGATACCTGAGGAATTTCGCGGCAAAGTCTTTGCGGATAGAAATATATGGACAGGTGTGCTGGGTACAGCGGCTGTATTCATAACAGGTATACTTTTGGATAGAATTAAGTTTCCATACGGATATCAGATAATGTTTTTTATAGCCTTTTTATTTGGAATACTTGACGCATACTATTATTCAAAGTTTCACTATGTGTCACACAAAAAAGAAGCTTCAGCGTCTATTTTAGATTCGCTAAAAACTATGATGCAATCAAAAAAGTTTATCTATTTTAGCCTTGCGTCTTTTATATTTACTTTTACGTGGATGATGGCATGGCCTATATTTACAATCTACAAAGTCGACGATCTCCATGCTAACAACATGTGGATGAGCATTTCTACTATCGTAGGCTCGGTAGGTTCTATTTTAACGTATAAGTGGTGGGCAAATCTTGCAGATAGAAAAGGAAATGGCATTGCATTAAGCATAAGCACGTTGCTTATTGCAATAATTCCAGCTCTTTGGGCAAAAGTCACAAGTCTATTTGTAGGTGCTGTCATAGACTTTTTTGGCGGCATGGCCACAGCGGGATATACGATGCTTTCTTTAAACTGGCTTTTGGAGCTTTTGCCTGACCATAAGGAAAAGATGAATTACATTGCTATTTATACCATAGTGACACAATTTGCAGCTTTTTTGTCGCCTATTGCTGGAACTTGGTTTTATGAAGTTGTGGGATATGAAGCATTCATGTATATAACGACGGTATTGAGAGTCTTATCAAGCTTATTGCTTTTTGCCGTTGCATTATATAAAACTGAAAAAAGCGTATTAAACAAAGGGGGAGTATGATTTGAGGTATTTAACATCAGGAGAGACACATGGAGAAGCACTTGTTGCTATCATCGAAGGTTTGCCATCAAACTTGTTTATAGATGTGGATTTCATAAATAATGAGCTTAAAAGAAGGCAATCTGGCTACGGCAGAGGCGGCAGGATGTCTATTGAAAGCGATGTTGTCCACATATTGGGTGGAGTCAGAAACAATTTGACGATTGGTGCACCGCTATCTCTTTTCATCAGAAATCTTGATTACGAAAATTGGAAAGGAAAAGATGTGCCGAGAGTAAAGCGGCCAAGACCCGGTCATGCAGATCTGTCTGGTGCTATTAAATACGATCTAAAAGACATGAGGGATGTTTTGGAAAGAGCCAGTGCGAGGGAAACTGCAGCAAGGGTGTCTGTTGGTGCTGTAGCAAAGCTGCTTCTTAAAAACTTTGGCATAGATGTAAAAAGCGATGTATTGGAGATAGGCGGAGAAAGAGATAGAGAGAAGTGGCCTTCGCTTATAGACGAAGCAAAAAATGAAGGAGATACGTTAGGCGGTGTGATCGAAATTACTATAGACGGCGTACCTGTAGGTTTAGGCAGCCATGTCCAATGGGATCGCAAGCTGGATGCCCTTTTATCCTACGGCGTCATGAGCGTCCAAGCGATAAAAGGCGTAGAAATTGGCATGGGGTTTATGGCGGCAAGGCAAAGGGGTTCTTCAGTCCACGACGAGATATTTTACGATGGACATTTTTACAGAAAGACCAATAATGCAGGTGGAATTGAAGGCGGCATTTCAAATGGCATGCCAATAGTTTTGAGAGCTTATATGAAACCTATACCAACTTTGAGAAAACCTCTTACGTCTGTTGATATAGATTCAAAGGAAGAAGTGAAGGCTGCGTATGAGCGTTCAGACGTAACCGCTGTTGAAGCCGCTGCTGTAGTGCTTGAAGCTGTATGTGCGTGGACTATAGCCGATGAAATGACTAAAAAATTTGGTGGAGATTCCTTACAGGACATGGTGGAAAACTTTAATATGTATATAAAAAGAGTTGAAAAGTATTGATTTTATGGTGAAAAGGGATGATTGCGCGTTTGCCGTCAGACCTGGATGTGTCGTTGAAAAGTATTGATTTTATGGTGAAAAGGGTATTGACTGATATGAGAAGTTGTGCTATAATTTAACATGTGTTTAAAGTAGAAGCGCCCGCTTCTCACCTTTCACCGCAGGTGTCAGGTTTAAATTTAAATGTTGTTTTGGTCAAAAAAGAAGCGGGTTTATACTCGCTTTATTTTTTGTAATATTTTAGGAGGTGCGTATTTATTAACAAGGAGCTGCAGGTTAATGAGGAAATTAGAGATAAGGAAGTGCGCCTCATTGATCAAGATGGTAATCAATTAGGTATAATGTCAGCAAAAGAGGCATACAAAATCGCTTTAGAAAGGCACATCGATCTGGTTAAGATTGCACCACAGGCAAATCCGCCAGTATGCAAATTAATGGACTTCGGAAAATACAGGTATGAACAAAGCAAGAAAGAGAAAGAATCTAAAAAGAAGCAGAAAGTCATCAACATAAAGGAAATAAGGATGACTCCAGCAATTGAAGAGCATGATTTTGGCGTTAAAGTCAAAAGTGCCATGAAGTTTTTAAAAGATGGGGATAAGGTAAAAGTGACGATAAGATTCAGAGGCAGGGAAGCTTCACACACAAATCTTGCCGAAGAACTATTAAATAGATTTGCAAAGAGTTTAGAAGAATACGGCAATGTTGAGAAAGCTCCAAATATGGAGGGCCGGAATTTGATGATGATATTAGCACCTAAAAACGTTTAATTGAGGAGGATACGAAAATGCCAAAAATGAAAACACACAGCGGAGCTGCAAAAAGATTCGCTCTTACAAAAAACGGTAAAGTAAAGAGATCAAAAGCTTTTAAGAGGCATATACTTACGAAGAAGACGAGAAAGACTAAGAGAAACTTAAGAAAGATAGCGTATTTAAGCAGTGTTGATGCAAAGAACATAAAACGCTTGATTCCTTATGCGTAAATAATTAGGAGGTATAAAAATGTCGAGAGTAAAATCAGGAAAAGTTACGAGAAAAAGACATAAAAAAATATTAAAACTTGCTAAAGGTTACTACGGTGCAAAAAGTAAGCTTTTCAGAGTAGCTAACCAAGCTGTAATGAAGTCACTTAATTATGCATACATTGGAAGGAAATTAAGAAAGAGAGATTTCAGGAAATTGTGGATTGCCAGAATTAACGCTGCAGCAAGAGCAAATGGTATTTCATACAGCAGGTTTATAAACGGACTTAAAAAGGCTAATATAGAGATAAACAGAAAAATGTTATCAGAAATGGCTATACACGACAACAAGGCTTTTGCAGAGTTGGTAAACATAGCAAAACAACAACTGAATGCATAATTTTATACCCGGTATATGCCGGGTTTTAGCCTATATACAGGATAGTGAATTTTAAATGGTTATAACAAGCGAAAAAAATGAGTTTATAAAGAATATAAAGAAGTTATCAGATAAGAAATACAGGTATGAGAAAAAGCTGTTTTTTGTAGAAGGTAAAAACAGCGTTTTTGAAGCGCTAAAAAGCGGTTTTGAAATTGTGCACCTGCTACTTGCAGAAGATTTTAATGTAGACTTTCAGATTGAAAGGGACAAGATCGTATTTGTGGATGAAAAGGTATTTAAGAAGATTTCCGACACTGTCGCTCCACAGATGATTATGGCGGTTATCAAAATGCCTAAGTGGGAAGTGAATGACATCGTCAAAGAAGGCGGTTTTTACGTGATACTTGACGAAGTGCAAGATCCAGGGAATGTAGGCACAATAATAAGGTCTGCAGATGCGTTTAACGTAGATGGCATTTTTACCATAAACAATACGGTAGACATATACAATCCTAAAGTCTTGCGTTCTACTATGGGTTCCATATTTCACTTGCCTGTCGTAAATGATGTAGAGCCATCAAAGCTTTTTGATGTACTTAAGAGAAATGGTATAAGAATTTTATCCACAAGCCTTAAAGCAGAAAAGTACATATACGATTTTGATATTTCAAAAAATGCAGCACTTATTTTTGGAAATGAGTCAAGAGGCGTAAATAAGTATTTAGATGGATTTATAGACGATTCATTTAAGATACCTATGGATGGCATGGCTGAGTCTTTAAATGTATCTGTAGCAGCTTCTATTTGCCTTTATGAATCAGAGAGGCAAAGATTGATAAAATAGCGCAAAAATGATATAATATTCAAAAAAAAATACAGAGAAATGCGATGAAAGAGTAAAGTACATTACGTTTAGGTGCGACAGGGAGGCGATGCCGTAGACTGAGAGCATTGTTGGTACTGCGTAATGGAAGTTCCCTCTTAAGCAGTGTGCTGAACTGATAGTAGGCATAACCGGTTTATATCCGTTACATCAAAATGAGTGGGCTTTTAGCCAAATTAGGTGGTACCACGGTTATCTCTCCGTCCTTTTTAAGATGGAGTTTTTTTATTATATTAAAGAAAGGAGAGTATTTCTTTGGAAGAGACTTTGAGAAATCTACTTGAAGAAGCCAAAAAAGAGCTATCATCTGCGGAAAATCTAAAGACACTTGAGGAGATAAGGGTTAAGTATTTAGGGAAAAAAGGCGAGCTGACAAAAATATTGAGAGGTATGGGGAATCTATCGCCTGAGGAAAGGCCTATCATTGGCAAAATCTCGAACGATGTAAGAGAAGAGATCGAGAAAGACCTTACTCAAAAAAGAGAAGAAGTGCTGCGACAGGAAAAAGAGAAAAAAATTAAAAGCGAATATATAGACATAACATTGCCCGGGAAAGTCCATGAGATAGGCCACAAACATCCTATGACTAAAGTTTTAGATGAAATAAAGGACATATTCTTAGGGCTTGGATTTTCCATCGCTGAGGGACCTGAAATTGAGCTTGATTACTATAACTTTGAAGCGCTAAATACTCCGCCTGATCATCCAGCCAGGGACTTGCAGGATACTTTCTATATTACTAAAAATATATTGCTTAGGACGCAGACATCTCCAGTACAGGTGCGGACGATGGAAAAAAGCAAACCGCCTATAAAAGTCATATCGCCTGGCAGAGTTTACAGATCAGATGAAATAGATGCTACACATTCTCCTGTGTTCAACCAAATAGAGGGATTGGCAGTTGATGAAGGGATAACGATGGGAGATTTGAAAGGCGTTTTAAATTTATTTGCCAAAAGGCTTTTTGGTTCAGATACAAAGACAAAATTCAGGCCTCACTATTTCCCTTTCACTGAGCCAAGTGCAGAAATGGATGTATCTTGCTTTGCGTGCGGCGGAAAAGGCTGCAGAGTTTGTGGGTATTCTGGATGGATTGAGATATTGGGATCTGGAATGGTTCATCCAAATGTGCTTAGGATGTCTGGAATCGATCCTGAGAAGTATTCAGGCTTTGCATTTGGGATGGGACTTGATAGGATAACGATGCTGAAATATGGAATAGACGATTTGCGTCTTCTTTACGAAAATGACCTGCGCTTTATTAAACAGTTTTAAGGAGGTTAAGACATGCTAATATCGTATTCATGGTTAAAAGACTATGTAGACTTGTCTGTTGATGCGAAAAAGTTGGCTGACGATCTTACGATGTCAGGTTCAAAGGTAGAGACTGTAAAAAGCTATGGACAAGAGATAAAAAATGTAGTGATAGGAAAGATTGTATCTTTAGAAAAACATCCTGATGCGTTAAAGCTTCAGATAGGAATCGTGGATGTAGGCAAAGAAAAATTGCAGATAGTGACAGGCGCTCAAAATATCAAAGTTGGTGATTATATTCCTGTCGCACTGCACGGTTCAACACTGCCTGGCGGCGTAAAAATAAAAAGAGGCAAACTAAGAGGTGTTGAATCAAATGGTATGATGTGTTCCGCCAAAGAATTGGGATTAGACGAAAGTCTGCTTCCAGAATACCAGAGAAACGGCATATTTATCCTTCCTGAGCTTCCTTTGGGAGATGATGTAAGAGATGCTCTTGAACTGGACGACGTAATAGAATTTGAAATAACGCCAAATAGGCCTGACTGCCTTTCGGTAGTTGGAATCGCAAGAGAAGCTGCAGCTACTTACAGGAAAAGCTACAGGATGCCTGAAATTAAAATAAGCGAAGTTGACGACAAAAATCCAGCTACTGTCACAATCGAAGCGGATGATTTGTGCTTTAGGTATGTTGCCAGAGTCATAAGAAATGCGAAAATAGGCCCATCACCTATGTGGATGCAGATGAGGCTGTTGAAAGCCGGCATAAGACCCATAAACAACATAGTTGACGTGACAAATTACGTCATGATGGAATTGGGTCAGCCGTTACACGCTTTTGACTTAGACAAAGTTAAAAATAGGCATATTGTGGTGAGAAAGGCGAAAGAAGGCGAAAGACTTATAACCCTCGATGATAAAGAGAGGATATTAGATAAGGATATGCTCGTAATCGCAGATGAAGAAAAGGCAATAGGTTTAGCTGGTGTTATGGGTGGACAAAATACTGAAATAACAGATGATACAGTAAACATATTGATAGAAAGTGCTAATTTTAAAGGCAGCAATATACGGTATACATCGAGAAAACTTGGGCTTAGAAGCGAAGCATCGTCAAGATTTGAAAAGGGGCTTGATCCAGAAATCACGGTTTTGGCATGCAATAGAGCAGCACAGCTTATGGCTGAATTAAGCGGCGGAGAGATCTTAGAAGGGCTTGTAGACGTATATCCAAAGCCTGTAACTGAGAAAGTCCTAAGTGTGAGATATGAAAGAATAAATAAGCTTTTAGGAACAAATCTATCTTGCCAAGAGATGAAAGAGATACTTTCATTTTTGGATTTTGGCGCCATTTGCGATGGCAAAAACTTGATAGTGAAGGTGCCAGCGTTTAGAAGTGACATTGACAGTGAGGCGGATATTGCTGAAGAAATCGGAAGAATGTACGGCTACAACAACATAGAAGATACTCTCTTAAAGGGAACACAGATTACAGCAGGTGTCAAGACGAGAGAACAAAAGTTAGAGGATACCGTAAAGGATGTGTTTTTGTCATGCGGATTAAATGAAGTCATAACAACGTCATTTATGGGAATGAAAGACCTAGATAAGATCAATTTGCCGGATGATAGCTATTTGAGAAATGCTGTCAAGATAATGAATCCGCTGGGGGAAGATCAAGGCTACATGAGGACGACGCTTTTGCCATTCATGTTAAACGTGGTTTACACAAATTACAGCCGCAAAGTCTCTGAATTTAAAGCATTTGAAATATCGAAAGTCTTTGTGCCAAAATCGTTGCCATTAGAAGAACTTCCATATGAGATAAAAAGCGGCATAATAGCTATGTACGGATATGATGCAGATTTCCTGACGATTAAGGGTGTGATTGAAGAACTTTTAGATGTCCTCAACATCAAGAATGTCAAATACGTCAGAAGTCAAAACCCTGCATATCATCCAGGAAGATCTGCCGATGTCATGGTAGGGGATGAGAAGATATGTGTCTTCGGTGAATTAAATCCTGATGTTGCAGAAAACTACGATATAAATAAGAGAGTTTACATTGCAGAGGTAAATCTTGAACTTCTGTTTAAATATGCAAACGACGAGAAAGTCTACAAGCCGCTTCCGAGGTATCCGGCCGTTGAAAGGGATATAGCTGTGTTGGTAGATAAGAATACATTTGTGGCAGATATAGAAAATGTCATAAGAAAAGCAGGGGGACAGCTTGTAGATGATGTTAAATTGTTTGACGTGTACGAAGGTGAAAATATTCCTGAAGACAAAAAGAGCGTGGCATTTTCAATTTGGTACAGATCGTACGACAAGACTTTGACAGATGAAGAAGTGAGCAAAGTCCACGATAAAATAGTGAACAGGTTAAGTGAGGAGCTTGGAGCGCAATTAAGGTAAAAAAGACCGAAATGGTCTTTTTTTCTTCATAAAGGAGGAAATCGAAAAGATTTGTAGAAATAAATAAAGTAATGCTTGGTTTGAGGGGATGTTCTAATGGAAATAAGGAAGATTACGGTAAATATAAATGGCAATGAGTACATATTGAAGACTGATTATCCTGAAGATTATATACTCAGATTGACAGAACATTTAAACGGTGTAATATCAGGGATTTCCGGCAGTTACAATAGACTTTCAAATCAGATGGTGCTTGTTTTATCGGCTCTTAACATAGCGGATGAGCTTTTCATTTCGAGAGAAGAAAACAATGCCTTAAAAAAAGAGATCGTGTCGCTAAAATCGAGGTTAAGTGCTGATGACGAAAGGATAGAGGAATTAACAGAAGAAGTCGAAAAGTTGAAGGAGGAGTTGAAGGCAGCAAGAGAAGAACTGGAGGAATACATAAATACATTTGACGACGTTGGTTAAAATCTATTAAAATAAAGAGACTAAATACTAAATATATTTTTACAAGGTGGTTTGATGAAAAAGATAGAATTATTGGCTCCGGCGGGGAATCTTAAGACGCTAAAATTCGCTTTAGACTATGGAGCAGATGCTGTATACATTGGTGGCAAATTTTTTGGAGCCAGAGCGTATGCGGCAAATTTTGAAGAAGATGAATTGAAAGAAGCGGTAGAGTATGCTCATTTGAGAGACAGAAAAGTTTATGTGACTGTAAATACAATCGTGTTTAACAAAGAAGTTGAATTGCTTCTTAAATACATCGATTATCTGTATCAGTTAAATGTAGATGCGATAATAGTTCAAGACTTTGGTGTAGTTAAACTACTTAAAGATTTTTACCCTGAGCTGGACATACATGCCAGTACGCAGATGACTTTAAGCAACTTAGAAAGCATTAAAGCGGCTTATGAAATGGGAATTAAGAGAGTTGTCATGCCTCGTGAGTTAAGCTTAAAAGAAATCAAAAAGATAAAATCTGCGACCGGTATAGAAGTGGAGGCATTTGTTCATGGAGCTCTTTGCGTCTCTTACTCTGGTCAATGCTTATTTAGCAGCGTAATTGGCGGCAGGAGCGGCAACAGAGGCAGATGCGCGGGGCCATGCCGCTTGAAATACGATCTTTTAGATGACAGGATGAATACAATCGCCAGCAATATGCATTTATTAAGCATGGCAGATTTATGTACCATAGACTACATAAAAGATATGATAGAATCAGGCATCGACTCGTTTAAGATTGAAGGCCGCATGAAAGAAAAAGAATATGTGGCATCTGTCGTCATGTCGTACAGGAAAGCCATTGACGCATATTTAAGCGGAGAAAAAATCAATACAGACATGTACAAAGAAATGATGTCTGGAATATTTACCAGAGGCTTTTCTAATGGCTATCTGTACGAAAAAAAGCCACAATACATGAGCTATACAAATCCCAAAAACAAGGGTGTCCCGTTAGGCAAGGTCATATCCATTGATGGCAAAAAAATAAAAGTGTCGCTTTTAAGAAGTCTATCACTTGGCGATGGCATATCAACCGAAACCGGTGAATATGGGTATAAAGTCGATGATATTATGGTGGAAGGCAAAAAAGTAGATGAAGCATATAAGGGACAAGTTGTAGAGCTTAAAAAAATACCTGTAAACTGTGGTGATGCATTATACAAAACATACGATGCAAAATTAAACAAGCTATTTTCTGTCTCCAATGAATTAAAATCGCCTGTTGATGTATTTGTAAATATGAGAGAAGATAAGCCTCTCAATATAATGATCAGAAATAATGACATATTTGTCTCAAAAGACAGCAAAATCGCCTCAGTTAAGGCGATGAAAAAAGCTATTGACAAAGACACATTGATAGAAAAAGTGTCGTCAATAAACGATACTCCTTTCTATGTAAATGACATTGAAGTAGATATGGATGAAGGACTCTTTATGCCTTTAAGTGAGGTAAAAGAGACGAGAAGAAAAGCAGTGGAAGACCTTATTGCAAAAAAATTAAAATATAGAGAACCCAAGAATATTCACATAAATTTTCACAAATCAATAAACGATAAAATTGGCGATTTGAAATTGTCGCTTTATACAGAAAGAGAAGAGCATGTGAAGATAGCGTACGAGCTTGGAGTAGATAGAGTCTACTTCAATTACAGGCTAAATTATGATGCGATAAAAGACGTCATTTGCTACAGGGACAAATGTGAGGTAGTTCCGGCGTTTCCGCAGATAATGAGGGATGAATTGGATGACTTTCAGCGAGAGATGGAAAACATTAAAGAAATGGGATTTAAAAAAGTCCTTGTGACTAATTTAGGCATGTATGATGCTGCAATAAAATTAGGGCTTGATGTATGTGTGGATTTTAATTTAAATGTCTCAAATAATCTTGCTGCTGATTTTTTTGACAAGGCAGATACAATTACATTATCACCAGAGCTTAACATTCATCAGATAGAAGACATATCCTCAAGAAGCAATGCGAAATTTGAGGCAATTGCTTATGGAAGGTTGCCGCTTTTGACGATGGAATACTGTCCAATAAAAAATTTAAAAGGATGCGATAAAAAAGGCTGCGAGGAAGGAAAATATTTTTTAAAGGACAGAAAAGGCAATCTCATGAAAATTGTAAGCGACGGTTTTTGCAGGATAAAGGTTTTAAATTCATCTGTTTTATATATGGCAGATAAGATGAATGATTCAAGAAAGATAGGCTTATCTTATATACGGATAAATGATACGGTTGAAAGCGACGAAGAAATAAAAGATGCAATAAAAGAATACAAAAATTCATTGAAATTCGGAACTTGCGATTTGCACGTAAAAAACTACACAAGAGGACATTTTTACAGAGGGGTATTGTAATGGATGAAAGGTATTTTAAGAATTTGGAATTTGACAAGATAATTAACCGCATCTCTGATTTATGTGATTCTGAACCAGGGAAGGAAGCGGCATTAGACATTAAACCGTATGAAAATGTAGAGGAAGCATTAAAAGAAATTGAAAAAGTAAATGAAGCTGTGTCTTTTATTGTTTCGTACGGTAATATGTCTTTTTCGTTTAAAAAGATAGACGATATTTTGGCTAAAGCTAAGATAGGGTCATCGTTAAACCCAGGACAGCTTTTATCGCTATCGAGATTTTTGTCATTGGCGGGGAAAGTTAAAGCGTATTTGAGAAACGAAAAAGAAGAAGGCATATTCCCTTATTTAAGGGAATACAACATGAGGCTTACTAATATTAGGGAACTGTACGATAAAATCGATAGAACTGTCATATCTGAAGATGAACTGGCTGATGACGCATCACCTGCTTTAAAAGAGATAAGAAGACAGAAAGCGCATATAAACAATAAGATAAGAGATACATTGAATTCTATAATTGCGTCATCGTCAAAAGAGCTGCAAGATCCCATCATAACTATAAGAAATGGAAGATACGTTGTACCTGTAAAGCAGGAGTACAGAGGAACTTTCAAAGGGCTTGTTCACGATCAGTCGTCAAGTGGTGCTACGCTTTTCATAGAACCTATGGCTGTTGTAGAACTTAACAATGATTTAAGACAGCTTGAGATTAAGGAACAACATGAGATAGAAAGGATTTTGGCAGAGCTTACAGATGAGGTGGGAGAACATGCCGATGAGATATACGAAAACATGGTTGCATTAAAAGAGCTGGATGTCATATTTGCAAAGGCAAAGTATTCTATAAATACAGATTCAACAAAACCCATATTGAATACTAAAGGATATATAAATATAAAAAACGCAAGACATCCTCTTATCGCAAAAGATGCAGTCGTGCCTATAAGTGTGCACTTAGGCCAATCTTTTAATACTCTCGTCATAACAGGGCCTAATACAGGTGGAAAGACTGTTACACTAAAAACTGTAGGGCTTTTGACGCTTATGTCTATGTCAGGATTAAATATACCTGCTGATGATGGTTCTGATGTGGCTTTCTTTGACAATGTATTTGTGGATATTGGAGATGAGCAAAGCATAGAGCAAAGCTTAAGCACATTTTCAGCCCACATGACGAATATAGTAAAAATACTAAACAATGTTAATAGCAACAGCTTAGTTTTGCTGGACGAGTTAGGAGCTGGCACCGACCCGACAGAAGGTGCTGCACTTGCCATGAGCATTCTTGATTTTCTTCACAGGATGAATTGCCGAACAATCGCCACTACTCACTACAGCGAACTTAAGCAGTATGCATTGAAAAATGAAGGCGTGGAAAATGCCTCTGTGGAATTTGATGTAGAAACATTAAAACCAACTTACCGCCTTACAATTGGCATACCCGGGAAAAGCAATGCGTTTGAGATAAGCAAACGCTTAGGATTAAATGATGACATCATAGAAAATGCAAAAAATTATATAACAAGCGAAGAACTTAGATTTGAAGACATATTGAGAGATCTTGAGAACAAAAGGACAGAAGCAGAAAATGCAAAACAGAAGATAGAGGAATTGAAAAGGCATGTAGAAAGTTTGAAAGATGAGTATGAGAAAAAAGTAAAAGAAGCAGAAAGAGAAAGAGAAAAAATCATAGAAAAAGCCAGAGAAAAAGCCAAGAAAATATTGGAAGGCACAAAATCTACTGCAGACGAGATTATAGCAAAGCTTAAAGAGGCAGAAAAGTCCGACAGAAAAAATAAACTTATTGAGGAAGCTCGGCTTAAACTTAAAGAAAATATAAATGAGATTGAAGAAAATCTCAAAAGATCAGAAATCCCAGAGTACAAAAAGATACCGAAAAATGTCATGCCTGGACAGACTTTTTACATAGTTCCTCTTGATCAAACCGGGACAGCCTTGTCTGAACCTGATAAAGATGGAAATGTAAAGATACAGGCAGGGATACTAAAGATGAATGTTCACATTAGCAATCTTAGAGAAGCTGAATCAAGCGAAGAGAAAGAGATGGAGAAAGGTTTTGCCAAATACATTAATGAGAAATCTTCCAATATTTCTACATCGATTGACTTGAGAGGAAAGACATTGGAGGAAGCTTCAATAGAAGTCGACAAATACCTTGATGATGCATACCTTGCAGGTCTAAAACAGGTTACTGTCATACACGGAAAAGGTACTGGCATTTTAAGAAGCGGCATAACAAGGCTTCTCAAAATGAACAAGCATGTAAAATCGTTTAGACTGGGAAGGTATGGCGAGGGAGAAGATGGTGTCACAATCGTAGAATTAAAAGAAAAATGAGTAACCAAAACACCTCATCTATCATAAAATGTAGAGGAGGTGTTTTTCTATATGAGGAGAAAAAAGTGGGGAAGAAGGAGGATAAAAATACGTGGGATAAACAAAAATTTTGTTTACATTTTGGCATCATTATTAATATTATCATTGCTATATATGTTTGTAACGTACAGGTTGACACCTGCGCTTATTAAAGCCAGTGAGACAGTAGCTCAGGAAGTAGCTGTAAAATCTATCAATAAATCCATCAATGAAAAAGTCCTAAAAGGCATTCAATACAGCGACCTTATAAATGTAAGAACTGACAATAGCGGAAAAGTATCCATGCTGCAAGCTAATACGATAGAGATGAATATTTTATCAGCAAAGATTACCCAAGCTGTTCAAGATAATTTAAACAGCATAGGATCGGTATACGTGAAACTGCCTCTTGGAAGTCTAATATCAAAGGATATTTTTGCAAATACAGGACCAAGGATAAAAGTAGGGCTTCTTCCAATTGGCTCTGTAAATGTGGATTTTGAATCAAGCTTTGAACCAGCAGGGATAAATCAGACGAGGCACATAATATATCTTTACATAAAGACGAACATTCAAATAATTGCGCCACTTGCATCAAAGCAGATACAGGTATCCACTCACATGCCTATTGCTGACAGCATAATCGTAGGCGATGTGCCTCAAAGCTTTGTAGATGTCAATGGCAATAAGTACACTGTACCCGTTCCCAGCGGAGATTCGAAAATTAATGTAGAAAGTAATTGACAACATTAGAAATTATGGTATAATAATAATTGTTTGACGGGGGTGTAGCTCAGTTGGGAGAGCACCTGCCTTGCAAGCAGGGGGTCAGGAGTTCGAATCTCCTCATCTCCACCATGGGCTTGTAGCTCAGGCGGTAAGAGCGCACGCCTGATAAGCGTGAGGTCGATGGTTCAAGTCCATCTAAGCCCATTTGTGAACCCTAGCGGGTCTTTTTTTTATGTCTAAATTTAAAAAAAATAGAGGAATTAGCAAATTTTTGTCGAATTAGATAAATAAAATTTGTCTTTGAGGTGTAAAAATGGCTTCCAAGTTTGAATATGATAAAAAGCTTGACAACATAGTTGAAAAGACGATAGAAGTTATAGGCAGCAGCAAAGAGCAGATTTCGGAAATATTGGAGAGGACAAGAAATGAGTACCATCTCTTAGAAGAGCAGATAAACGAGCTAAAAGTCAAGGTCAGATCGGTTATAAAAGAGGTAGAACAACTTGAAAGAAAAGAGAAAAGCTCCAAGCTAAAACTGGCTTATGTAAGCCAGCGATTTGGCAACATTAGCGAAGACGCAATAAGAGAAGCTTATGAAGAAGCTAAGGAGATTCAGGTGGCGCTTATCTTAAAAAGGCAGGAAGAAAAAGACCTTATAGCAAGAAGAAATGAGCTGGAAAGAAAGCTTGTTGAGTACAGAGCGATTGTAGAAAAAGCAGAAAAACTTTCCACACAGATAGGCGTTGCACTTGATTACTTGACAGGCGATTTGACAAAACTTCACAATCAGTATGAAGAGCTAAAAGACAGGCAACTTCTCAACATACGCATAATAGAAGCTCAAGAAGATGAGAGGAAAAGGATCGCCAGGGAGATCCACGATGGTCCTGCGCAGTCTATGGCAAATGTAATATTAAAAGCGGAGCTGTGCGAGAAGTTAATAAGCAAAGATACAGAAAAAGCGAAAGATGAGCTTAAAAACCTTAAAGACATAGCACACTTATCTCTAAAAGAAGTGAGAAAGATTATTTACGATTTAAGGCCGTCTGTTCTCGATGATTTAGGCTTAATACCTGCTGTATCAAAGTACATAAACGAATTTAAAAATGATACTGGAATAAATGTCGATTTTGTCACTTTATCAGAACATAAAAGATTAAAGCCTGAAATAGAGATAACCTGTTTTAGAGTCATTCAGGAAGCCTTGACAAACATTCGGAAGCATTCGAAGGCGAAGAATGCTGTGATACGCTTAGAGTTTGGCGATCGCTTTATAAGCATAATTATAAAAGACGACGGCATAGGATTTGAAAAAACATTTAAAGATAATAAATTTGGGTTATTGGGGATGCGGGAGAGAGTTCAGATATTAAACGGGAAATTTGAGATAAACAGTTCACCTAATGAGGGGACTCAAATTTACATTTCTATTCCGCTAGGTGGTGATAAGTGCAATGATTAACATTATGATAGCTGATGACCATGTGCTTTTGCGTCAAGGTCTAAAACAGATAATTGAATTGGAAGAAGACATGAAAGTGTCTTACCAAGCGTCAGATGGAGAAGAAGCCTATAATTTGGCTAAAAATAATTCTCCAGATGTAATTTTGATGGATATAAACATGCCAAATGTAAATGGCATTAAAGCAGCAAAGATGATAAAGAACGATAATCCTAAAAATAAAATAATGTTTTTGACTATCTACAATGACAAAGAATACCTTATGGAGGCATTGAAGATTGGTGTAGAAGGTTACATATTAAAAGATGCTGATTCAGATGAACTTATAAAAGCTATAAGAATCATATCAAATGGAGGCGTTTACATACACCCATCACTTATAAGAGAAATTGAAAATTTAGAGAAAAATGAATGCAAAAAAGATCTTACTGACAGGGAATTTGAAATATTGAATTTAATCGCAGAAGGGTACAGCAACAAGGAGATAGCAGATAAACTTTTCTTAAGTGAGAAGACAGTAAAAAATCATGTGTACAATATATTTAGAAAATTAGATGTAAAAGATAGGACTCAAGCTGCCATATATCTATTAAAAAACAATAGCATGTACAATATACATACATAAAATTTGCTTTTAATCCAAAAATATTTTATAGTTAATATGTAATCCAAAATGTTTAGGAGGCGTATTAAATGGAGAGTGGCGAATTAAAAGACATCGAAAAAAGATTTGGATACAAAAGCAAAAATGGATGGCTTAAAGTAAGCGATGAAGAAAAGGAAAAGATATTTGAGTACGCAGAAGATTACAAAGCATTCATAGGAGAGTGTAAGACGGAAAGAGAAGTTGCAGACAGAATAATAAAGGTTGCTGAAGAAAATGGCTTTATAAACTTAGAAACAGCTACAAACTTAAAGCCAGGCACAAAGGTGTACTATAACAATAAAGGCAAATCGGTAATATTAGCTGTTATCGGAAAAGATTCTGTTCGCAATGGATTTAAAGCTGCAGCCGCTCATATAGATTCACCAAGGATTGATTTGAAGCCAAATCCACTATACGAAGATAGTGGTCTTGCATTGTTTAAGACACATTATTACGGGGGGATTAAGAAGTACCAGTGGGTTACGATACCATTGGCACTGCACGGAGTTGTCATAAAAGAAAGTGGCGAAAAAGTAGTTTTTAAAGTCGGAGAAGATGAAAAAGATCCTGTGCTGTACATAACTGATTTACTGCCGCATCTTGGAAAAGATCAGATGGAGAAAAAAGCTGCTGACGTAGTCACAGGAGAAGCATTGAACCCAGTCATAGGAAATATCCCTTTGTCTGAAGACGTTTCTGTAAAGCCAAATTTATTGAAGATTTTAAACGAAAAGTATGGGATAGTGGAAGAAGATTTTATAAGTGCTGAGTTGGAATTGGTGCCAGCGCATAAACCAAGGGATATAGGCTTTGACAGAAGCTTGATAGGAGCTTATGGGCAAGACGATAGGATATGCGCTTATGATGTGCTTAGGGCTATATTAGATGTTGACAATCCTGAAAAGACTGCTGTAGCTATATTTGCTGACAAAGAAGAAATAGGAAGCATGGGAAATACAGGATTGCAGTCCAGATTTTTTGAAAATGCTATAGCGGAAATATTAGAAAAGCAGGAAGGCAGCACTGATATAAAGCTTAGAGCAGCTATGAGGAATGCGGAATTGTTATCTGCAGATGTAAATGCTGGTTTTGATCCGTTATATCCTGACGTAAGCGAAAAGCTTAATAGCTCATATATAGGACATGGCGTGTGCCTTACGAAGTACACAGGTTCAAGGGGAAAAAGTGGATCAAATGACGCAAATGCTGAATTTGTGGCAAAGGTGAGGAAGGTATTTAATGAAAACAATGTAGTATGGCAGACAGGAGAGCTTGGAAAAGTAGACATTGGAGGCGGAGGAACTGTCGCACTTTACGCGGCAAATTATGGCATGGAAGTCATTGACTGTGGAATTGCACTTTTAAGCATGCATTCACCTTATGAATTGTCATCAAAACTTGACCTGTACATGGGGTATAAAGCGTATAGATCATTCCTTTTAAGCAAGTAAATGACATTATAACCACCCGTAAAACGGGTGGTTTGCCTTTTTATTGATTTATAAACATTTCTACCACAATTACGCCGTTTCCAGTGCTGTTTGAGACAACACCGACGCCGACTTTATTGAAATAAGGGTTTAAGATATTTTCTCTATGGCCGCTGGAATTCATCAATGCGTAATGGGCACTTACGACATCGCTGTTTAGTGCTATGTTTTCCGCAGCGGCGTTGTAACTTATGCCAAATTCTTTCATCATATCAAATGGCGAGCCATAAGTAGGCGACGTATGAGAAAAATAGTTGTTGTCCCTCATGTCTTCAGCTTTAATTCTGGCTACTTTTGACAGGGTTTCATCGATAGCAAGGGGACTCAAACCTCTTGATGTTCTTTCACTATTTATGAGATCCACCAACTGTTTTTCTTGTGCTGATAATCCTTGATAATCTTGTTGTGTGCTGCTATTTTTAGCGCTTCCTGCGGCATTGGAAGATGAATTGTTGGCTGATGCAGCCGTAGATGCGACAGTTTTTTTTGCATTAATTGTCGTTTGATTTACATTTGCAGTGCTATTATTCATTGTAGTCCACCAATAATTGTTATTGTACCAAGCGTTTGTATTATTTGTTTGCAAATAATTTATTTTTACTGTGGCTGTATTAAATACAGAGTAATTTGGCATGGTAGGTTTTGAAGTTGTCGCCACATTGTAGACAACATTGTTGTTTGTATATGTTCCAAAGGAATACGAAGCTTCTGCAATACTAAAAGAGCTAATCATGGACAATGAAATTACTGCAAATGTTGCATAATACTTTAGATTTTTTTTCACTAATATCACACTCCTTAATTAAACTATTCGACAAAAAAAGAAAAAAACCTTTAAGTAATTAATGGACACGTAGGAAATCTTATCAATAGTCACATCTTTGAATATACTGTGAGTAGGGGGTGCAAAGATGAGATATGGGATATTAGTCTTTTATTCTTATCAACATGCAGTATTGTGCGACAAAGTATTGAGGCAGAACAATATACCTGTAGAGTTTATACCGACGCCACGCTCTATAATGAATAGCTGCAGCCATTCTTTAAAATTTGCATTAGAGTACGTCAACATTGTAAAATTAACAGTACAAAGAATAAATATCCCTTATAAAGGGATATATGAGGTAGAAAAAACATATAATGGGTACACTGTCATAGGTGTTCGTTAGGTTTTCTGAAAATCATTGATTTTATCTTGTCTATAGTTCCATTTTCTACTTTTTCGTTAAGCTTTGAGTTTAATATGATTATTTTATTTTGCAGATCTTTTATCTGCTTTTTTAATTTCTCATTTTCCAAAAGGACATTGTTGTAGACAGAGTTAAGATTGTCAATTCTTGAAGTGTATTTTGTCTTTTCCTCATAATATTTTTTTAGGTTTTCTTTAAGTTCTTCAATATTTCTGTTTTTAAGTGCGATTTCATAGCTTTTTTGGTTCAGGTTTCTCTCTAAATGTATTTTTTCTTTTTGGAGGTTTTCTTTTTTTTTAGATAACGCGCTTAAATATTCCTGTACTTCTTTTATGTAAAAAGTAAAATAGCTGTCTTTATCGTAAGATGCGCCATCTTTAACCGATGTAAATGGAAGATCCAATCCACTTTCATTTAAAAACGTAAATTTCTCTGTAGATTCTTCTACTTTTTTTACAAATTCATACGACGAAGGTTTTTCAGCCAATTTAAAAGGCTTGCAGAAGCTGTTGCCGCCATCTGATGACACAGCGCTGTAAAAAGTATCTTGTTGAATCCATGTGCACCATACAGCGTTTTCTACTATATTAAAACAAGGCCATAAGATTGCGTCCGAAAATGACAAAGTGATTTTTTTATCCCACGAACCTTTTGGCCATCCTCCGTCGATTTTTTTTCTGTACTTTAGTTCTTTAATTATGTTTTCTTCTACCCAGCATATGTGAATGTTTCTTTTGTCATCAATGGCTATGTTTGGATATTCAAGCGATATGGCTTCAGAAATTGTGGTCTTTAAAGTCCAAGCACCGCTTAAATACGTTGTATAAAAAATCTTCTGAGTGTTTTCGGCTGTTACATAGACTAAATGCAGAACTCCGGATTTGTCTGATACTACGCTGTAGAAAGGTTTAACTTGACTGTTATAAATTATAGCCACATCATTAGCTTTGAAAGTATTGCTGAGGACAAAATGCTTTAAGATTAATTTTTTTGGCGATAAAAGATCGTGTTGTATGAAAAACAGATGTAATGTTTCACCAAATGCTATCAATCTAAAATTATCTGCAAAAAATGATTTGTCATTATAATGGTACAAAATCTTTTTGATTACTTTGTTGTCATCTTTTAAGTGTGCTAAAACAATATTTTGCTCTCTGCTAAAATATGCTATTAAAATTTCATTTGAGCTTAGCCCAACATCAAAATCGCTTATGACATTATCTATAAGGTCTATTTTATCTGAATTTTCACCAGATATATTTAATAAGATGGAGTTTTGATTTAATGAAAATTTGTACATCTTGCCTTTAAAATTTAACAGTACCTTGTCCATAAAATACCTCCTTTCATTTAAAATTATATTCTTTATTTGTAACAAATATTATGGGTGCTACGTATATTGTAACTAGAAATATGCAAAATCAAATTAAACAAAATTTAATCGTAAGGGGGAAATAAAATGGCATTTGCTAAAAAGCTGATTGGAGAGCAAGAAGTAGGACCAGGTCCAGTAGAGCCAGGCCAGCTTCCTGAACCAACAGAGATAACTTGCATAGAAGTTACAAAGATATACGATTCATGCTCACAAAGATTGTGCTTGGACAGCATACCACCAGTTCCATTTGTGCCTACTATTACAAACCCAACATTTGGACGCTGTGAGAATGTAACTGTAACGCTTGTATCACCTCCAGGTTTTACACTGACACCTATTCCAGAGAGACCAGGATTTGCAAGAGTGCAGGCTACGTTCCAAGTAACATATGATGTGGTGATTACAAATACATCTGGCGATATTCAAACATTGACAGGACTAACGACCACATTTAATAAGGATATAGTATTGTATGTGCCAGAACCTTCTATTGCCATCATGAAATTTGAGGCAGTTGCAGAGTGCTTGTTTGGAAGAGTCAATGTTGGAACACCAACAACATTAGAGGTAATCATAGGTGTATGGATTATAATAAAATCTGCTATGGATGTGCAATTATTGGTACCTTCGTATGGATTCTGCCCAGTACCGCCTGAGTGCGTACCATGAGATTATGTCCCAATTCTGCATTATAAAGGTTAAAAAAAATTATAAAACTAAGAAGGAATTTTAAAATAAGTGGAGAATATATTAAATATAAATTGTAAGCATTAAAAAATTTTAAGCAATAAACATTTATAAAATAATAATTTTTCTCACTATTTCAAAATATAAGATAAGAAAATATGGAAGGTGCTTTCAGTGAAAAGTTTTAAAGAAATGTATGAATTGGTTAAAGATTTTAATCCTAAAATCGTGGCTGTTGCACAGGCGGCTGATATTGATGTGCTTTTAGCTGTGAAAGATGCTTACGAAAAAGGAATAATAAAATCTATATTGGTAGGGGATAAGTCAGAGATAGAGAGACTTGCACTTTCTATATCGATGCCTTTAAAGGATCATGAGATTATAGATGTAAAAGATGATGAGAAAGCGTGTAGAACGGCAGTAAAACTTGTAAGTGATAGGCAAGCAGACATGATTATGAAGGGATTAGTGCCAACATCTGTAATATTAAAAGCTGTTTTAGACAAGGAATTTGATTTAAGGTCAGATAGGCTACTAAGTCATGTAGCTGTTTTTGAATCTCCATTTAATAGATTAATGCTTTTAAGTGATGCAGCGATGAATATATCACCTGATTTAAAAGCAAAGATTGATATAATATACAATGCGGCTTACGTGGCGAAAAAGATAGGTATAAGCGATCCAAAGGTAGCTGTACTTGCTGCTGTAGAGATGGTAAACCCAGCTATGCAGGCGACAATTGATGCTGCAATTTTAGCAAAGATGAGCGATAGAGGTCAGTTTAAAGGCATGATAGTAGATGGTCCGCTGGCATTAGATAATGCACTTTCTATTGAGTCGGCTTCTCACAAAGGTATAAATAGCGCTGTTGCAGGTAATGCAGATATTCTCATTGCACCTGATATAGAAGCTGGCAATATGCTTTACAAGGCTATCACATTTATTGCAGATAAAAAAATAGCTGGAATAATCGTTGGAGCAAAAAAGCCGGTTATTTTAACATCAAGGTCTGACTCTAAAGAGTCTAAATTTAATTCAATATTGCTTGCTTCAATTGTGGCATCAGATAAAAACATATAATTGCTTAAAATATCAATTAAGAGGAGTGATTTACATGGAATTATTTAAAACATTGGAAGAGTTTGATTATGAAAACGTTATATTGTGTCATGATAAGACATCTGGTTTAAAAGCTGTGATAGCAATACATGATACAACACTGGGTCCTGCATTAGGTGGATGCAGGATGTGGACGTATGACACAGAAGAAGACGCGATAAATGATGCCCTAAGGCTTGCAAGAGGCATGACCTACAAGAATGCGGCCGCTGGCCTAAATCTTGGTGGTGCCAAAACTGTCGTAATTGGAAATCCAAGAAAGGATAAAAGTGAAGCATTATTTAGAAGTTTAGGGAGATTTATAGAAGGGCTTAATGGAAGGTATATAACCGCTGAAGATGTTGGGACAAATATGAAAGATATGGATTATATAAGTATGGAAACAAATTATGTTGCGGGACTTGCTGAGAAAAGTGGTGATCCATCTCCTTTTACAGCATACGGGGTATTTAGAGGCATTCAAGCGGCTTGTGAAGAAGTATTTGGGACAACTGAATTAAAAGGTAAAACAGTTGCTATTCAAGGTGTTGGAAATGTTGGATACAATTTAGCAAAATATTTACATGAAGCAGGAGCAAGATTAATAATCACAGATATTTTTGAAGACAATGTAAAAAGAGCCGTCAGTGAATTTAATGCTGAGTATGTAAAACCTGATGATATATACGGTGTTGATTGTGATATATTTGCTCCGTGTGCACTTGGCGCTGTAATAAATGATGAGACAATACCGCACCTAAAATGTAAAATTGTCGCAGGGTCTTCAAATAACCAATTGAAGGAAGAAAGACATGGAGAAATCCTACAAGAAAAAGGAATACTCTATGTACCTGACTTTATTATCAACGCAGGTGGTGTCATAAATGTAGCTGAAGAATTACATCCATCTGGTTATAATAAAGAACGGGCAATGAGAAAGGTTTCTATGGTATATGACAATGTAAAGAAAGTTTTACAGAAATCAAAGGAAGAAAATATTCCAACTTGTATTGCTGCTGATATGGTAGCTGAAGATAGAATTAAAACTATAGCGGGAGTAAGAGATAATTTCATAAAAAAAGTTTAAGTTCATGGAGGGAATTCTTTTGTTTCTAATCCTTGCAATAAATCCTGGTTCTACATCAACAAAGATTTCAGTTTTTGAAGATAAAAAAGTTTTGTTTACAGAAATATTGCGACATAGCGTTTCTGAGCTTAGCCAATATAAAACTGTGTTTGAACAGTTGGAATTTAGGAAAACCGCCATTTTAGAGATGCTCCATAGAAAGAATTTTTCGATGGAAAAATTGAATGCGATTGTAGGAAGAGGTGGCTTGTTAAAACCGATAAAAAGTGGCACTTACATTGTAAATGAAAGGATGGTATTAGACTTAAAAGAGGCCAAAAGAGGTGAACATGCATCAAATCTTGGAGGCATTATTGCATACGAATTAGCTAAAAATCATAGTATACCTGCATTTATAGTTGATCCAGTTGTTGTAGATGAGTTAGACGATGTCGCCAGAATTACGGGAATGCCTGAAATCCAAAAATCCAGCATATTTCACGCATTAAATCAAAAAGCTATTGGAAGGCGCTTAGCTTCTGATTTAAAGAAGAAATACGAGGATGCCAACCTTATAATTGCACATTTAGGCGGAGGGATTTCGATTGGAGCTCATAGACATGGTTATGTAATAGATGTAAATGATGCTTTAAATGGAGAAGGGCCATTTTCACCTGAGAGAGCAGGAGGACTTCCATCATTAGAACTTGCGAGATTGTGCTACAGTGGCAAATATACCTTTGAAGAGATGAAAAAGAAGATATTGGGTGGCGGTGGTTTAGTAGCACATCTTAATACAAATGACGTAAAAGAAGTATACAGAATGATAGAAAATGGTGATGAGAATGCTGAATTAATACTTGATGCAATGGCGTATAAGACAGCAAAAGAGATTGGAGCGATGGCTGTAGCTTTAAATGGCGAAGTGGATGCTATAGGTATAACAGGTGGCATAGCATACAATGAAAATTTTGTAAAGCGCATTTCAATTAGAGTCGAATTTATCGCTCCTGTGTACGTGTATCCAGGAGAAGATGAAATGCAAGCACTTGCTGAAGGAGCATACCGCGTCTTAAGCGGCGAAGAAGAAGCAAAAGTTTATGAATGAGGTAATAAAATATGATGGAGATGATGAAATTGAAGCAAGTCATATTTAACGAAAACTTGTGCAAAAGCTGTGAACTATGCGTTGAAGCATGTCCAAAACACATAATAGAAATGGACAAAGACAAATTAAACGCAAAAGGATACCATCCAGCCATGATAAAAGAAGAAAACATGGAAAAATGCATAAGCTGCGGATTCTGCGCAATAATGTGCCCAGACACAGTCATAACAGTTATAAAATAAGAGGGGGATATAGATGGCAAAAGTACTCATGAAAGGAAATGAAGCGCTGGCTGAAGCTGCAATACAAGCCGGTTGCAGGCATTATTTCGGATATCCAATAACACCACAAAACGAAGTAACAGCGTACATGGCAAAAAGAATGCCAGAAGTAGGAGGAGTATTCTTACAAGCAGAAAGCGAAGTATCAGCAATAAACATGGTATACGGAGCAGGAGGAGCAGGAGCAAGAGTCCTTATCACATCATCAAGCCCAGGGATAAGCCTGATGCAAGAAGGAATATCATATATAGCAGGAGCAGAAGTACCATGCGTAATAGCCAACATAATGAGAGGAGGACCAGGCTTAGGAGGAATACAGCCATCCCAATCAGACTACTTTCAAGCCACAAAAGGCGGAGGCCATGGAGACTACAAGCTGATAGTCTTGGCACCATCAACAATACAAGAAATGGCAGAACTAGTACAACAAGCATTCCACATAGCTGACAAATACAGAAACCCTGTAATGATATTAGGAGACGGCATGTTAGGCCAAATGATGGAACCAGTAGACTTTGACATCCTAAAAAAAGAAGAAAACAAAATAGAAGAAAAACCATGGGCCACAACAGGCATGGGAACAAGAAACAAAAGAAACATCATAAACTCATTAGAATTAGACCCGCAAATATTAGAAAAGCACAACATAGAAATATTCAAAAAATACCAAAAAGCAGCAAGAGAAGAAGTACGATACGAAATGACAAACTGCGAAGAAGCAGAAATAATACTAGTAGCATACGGCACAATAGCAAGAGTCGCCAAAAACGTAATCGAAATAGCAAAAAGAGAAAACATAAAAGTAGGCTTAATAAGGCCCATATCACTATGGCCATTTCCAGAAGAACCATTCAAAAAAACGAAAGACCACGTAAAAGCCTACCTAACCATAGAAATGAGCATGGGGCAGATGGTAGAAGACGTAAAACTAGCAGTCAACGGACAAAAAGAAGTCCACTTTTACGGGAGAGTAGGAGGAATGGTACCAGAACCCATGGCCATATTAGAAGAAATCAAGAAAATAAGGGGGAAAAAATGATGGCAGTAGTATTTCAAAAAACAAAAGGACTAACAGACACACCATTTCACTACTGTCCAGGCTGCACACACGGCATAGTCCATAGACTTGTAGCAGAAACAATGGAAGAATTAGGAGTATTAGACAAAGCAATAGGCGTTGCACCAGTAGGATGCGCCGTATTCGCCTACGAATACTTCAACTGCGACATGCAAGAAGCAGCCCATGGAAGAGCACCAGCAGTAGCCACAGGCATAAAAAGAGTACACCCCGACAAAATAGTATTCACATACCAAGGAGATGGAGACTTAGCAGCAATAGGAACAGCAGAAACAGTACACGCAGCAGCAAGAGGAGAAAACATAACAGTAATATTCATAAACAACGCCATATACGGCATGACAGGAGGACAAATGGCACCAACATCACTGATAGGGCAAGAAACCCTCACTACCCCGTATGGAAGAAAGCCAGAAACAAACGGATACCCAATAAAAATGTGTGAAATGCTGTCAACATTAGAAGGAGCAGCGTACATCGAAAGAGTATCAGTGTACGACGTAAAACACGTATTAAACGCCAAAAAAGCGATCAAAAATGCATTCAAAGCCCAAATAAACAAAAAAGGCTTTTCAATGATAGAAGTCCTGTCAAGCTGTCCAACAAACTGGGGCATGTCACCAAATGAAGCACTAAAATGGACAAAAGACAAGATGGAGCAATACTATCCATTAGGTGTATACAAAAACACCTTAGAGGAGGAAAAATAACATGGAAGAGCGGATCATATTTGCAGGATTTGGCGGACAGGGCATCATGTCGATGGGGCTTATAATGTCATACGCAGGAATGATGGATGGGAAAAACGTATCATGGCTGCCGTCGTATGGACCAGAGATGAGAGGAGGCACAGCCAACTGCCATGTTACCATATCTGACGAACCAGTAGGCTCGCCCATAATAAATGAGGCGACAGTAGTTGTTGCGATGAACAGGCCTTCTTTAGAAAAGTATGAAAAATATGTTGTGCCTGGTGGAAAACTTTTTATAAATACATCGCTGATTAAAGAGAAAGCGAAAAGAAGTGATATAGAAATTTATGAAATCGCGGCAAATGACATTGCAAATGAAATAGGGAATTTAAAAATTGCTAATATGGTGATTTTAGGAGGTTTAATAAAAGCAACGAATATTACAAAAATTGAATCTGCATTAAAGGCACTTGTAGAAGTTTTAGGACCAAGTAAAGAGCATCTTGTGCCAATAAATGAAAAAGCTTTAGAAAAAGGAGCAGAGCTTATAGAGATTTTAAGCAACAGATAAAATTACATCATGAATGAAAGAAATGCAATGAAAATATTCATGAAGCATATTTTGCATTTTTTGAAGGATTTTTGAAATGTCCGTCGAATATAATAAAAGTGGAAAACGATATATGGTTTTGTAAAAGGTTAAAAAACCATGTAACCATTTTATTACTTTACACTATTAAAATATTTTAATATAAGTTAAAATATTGAAAGGAGGTGGTTACGGTAATAAAAAGCTTAAATAATTTATTTAAACTATAACACGAAAGGAGAAAAGATATGGCCAGTGGAAAAGTTGAACATGGAAGAAAGCTATCAGATGGCGCTTATGGCGGTATAAGTGGCGACAAGTATGTGCCATTTGTTCCGGCGGAAGAGGTTCTTCCAGAATCTACATTTTTGAGTTTAGTTATAGGCGTGATATTTGCAATTGTTTTTGCGGCAGCTAATACTTATTTAGGTCTTAAAACTGGAATGACTATAAGTGCAGCTATTCCTGCTGCTGTTTTGTCTACCGGTATATTAAAGACGATTTTTAGAAGAAATAGCATATTAGAAGCTAATATGGCTACAGCAATAGCCGCAACAGGTGAGAGTGTTGCTGCTGGACTTTTGTTTTCTTTTCCAGCTATAGCTATTTGGGGTTTTAAAAATGAATTTACTCTCGAAAGAATAATATTTGCGGTATTAATCGGTGGATTATTTGGCGTATTGTTTGTTGTACCTCTAAGAAGGTATTTGACGGTTGAAGAACACGGGAAACTTCTGTATCCAGAAGGAATGGCGGCTTCTGAAGTCCTTGTAACAAGCAATCAAGGCGGTTCGGGATTTATGACAGTATTGTCTGGTATGCTTACAGGCGGCATATACAAACTTTTATCAGGCGGTTTTTCTATATGGTCGGAAGAGCCTGCATGGAATCTAAATTGGTTTAAAGGGACTCAAGTTGGAATAAACGTGTTAGCATCGTTATTGGGAGTTGGCTTCATAGTTGGAATAGAGATTTCTTCATATATGCTGGCTGGTGGTATATTGGCATGGCTTGGTCTTATACCATTGATAAAATTTTTTGGAGATGGTCTTACAAGTCCAATATATCCAGCTACAACGCTTATAAAAGATATGTCAGCTTCTCAAATATGGGGCAGCTATATAAGGTATATAGGTGCTGGCGGAGTGCTGGCAGGAGGATTTATTACTTTATTCAAGACATTCCCTACACTTATAAAGGCATTTAAAGATTCATTATCTGGGTTTGGAACAAGTGCCAAAGGACAGAAGAGAACTGACAGCGATATATCAATAAATATAGTGATTGTCGGATCAATTTTTCTATTCCTCTTAACGTGGCTTTTGCCTATGTTTAAGATGACATTTATAGGAAGTCTTTTGACGATATTATTTTCTTTCTTCTTCGCTGTTGTCTCAGCAAGAATGACAGGAATTGTTGGTGAATCCAATAACCCGGTGTCAGGTATGACAATAGCTACATTGCTTGTTGTTACGTCTATTTTAAAGCTTACAGGTATTGTTGGAGACAGTGGCATGATATTGGCAATTACGATTGGAGGCATAGTTTGTATTGCAGCAGCAACAGCAGGATGCAATGCACAATCTCTAAAGACGTGCTACATTATAGGTGGCTCGCCTAAAAAGGTAGAGTCATACCTGTACACTGGAATAGTTGCATCATCAATTTTTGCAGGGTTAGTGCTTATCATGCTCAATAATTCTTACGGAATCGGTTCAAAATATGTTGCTGCACCACAAGCAACTATAATGTCAATGGTCGTAAAAGGAATAATGACGGGACACCTTCCATGGATATTAATCATAGCTGGTGTCTTTATGGGAATAATGATAGAGATGATGCACATTCCTGTATTGCCGTTTGCTCTTGGACTTTATTTGCCATTTGAGTTAAGTGCGGCTGTTATGGTTGGAGGAATCATCAGATGGATAATTGACAGGAAGTACAAGAACGATGAAAAAATGTATAAAGAAAAGACTGAAAAAGGTATATTGATATCTTCAGGATTAGTTGCTGGTGATGCGTTGATGGGATTGGTAATAGCTATATTTGCCGGCCTTAAGATAAATATAGGTTTTGGAGCAAATTGGTTTACAAACAGCGGAGCATTTGCTTCATGGGTTTCACTTTTGATGTTTGTGTTGTTAGGAATTTACCTATATGGATACACAGTTAGAGATAGCAAAAAGACAAATTAGCTGTAAATGGATAAAAAATATTTCTAATCCGATGGTTTAAAAACTGTCGGATTAGAATGATTTTAATAAATTATATTACAAAGGAGCGATCACAATGATAATCGGAGTACCAAAAGAAATAAAAGAAGAAGAAGGAAGAGTTGCTATTACACCTGCTGGTGTTCATGCGTTTTGCAGTAAAGGGCATAGGGTATTGATTGAAAATAATGCCGGTTTAATCAGTGGAATAACTAATGAAGAGTATAAAAAGGCCGGAGCTGAAATCCTTAATGCGGCTGAAGACGTTTTTAATGAATCCGACATGATATTGAAGGTCAAAGAACCACAGCCTTCCGAATACGACTATTTTAAAGAAGGACAGATTTTGTTTACCTATTTGCATTTAGCTCCAGATAGACAACAAACAGAAGCACTTTTAAAGAAAAAAGTAGTAGGTATTGCTTATGAAACAGTTCAGACAGATGATGGCATGTTGCCATTATTAAGCCCCATGAGTGAAGTTGCAGGAAGATTATCAGTGACTATAGGTGCTTATTTACTGCTTAGCAAAAATAACGGCAGGGGAGTTCTACTAAGCGGTGTTCCAGGCGTTGAAAAGGCAAATGTTGTCATAGTTGGCGGCGGAACTGTAGGGCTAAATGCTGCAAAGATTGCAGTTGGAATGGGAGCCAATGTTACAATACTTGATGTAAATGCTTCAAGGCTTGAATACTTAGATGACATTTTTGGAGGAAAAGTAACGACTCTTATGTCAAACAGTTATAATATAGCTAAATGCACAGAAGATGCAGATTTGGTAATAGGAGCAGTGCTTATACCTGGGGCAAAGACACCAAAAATAATAACAGAGGAAATGGTAAAGAACATGAGGAAAGGATCTGTAATCGTCGATGTAGCTATAGACCAAGGTGGATCTGTTGAAACGATGGACAGAATAACATCTCATGACAATCCTTACTTTATAAAATACGATGTGGTGCATTATTCAGTTCCCAATATACCAGGTGTAGTTCCGAGGACATCTACATTTGCATTGACAAATGTTACTTTGCCATATGCACTGCAAATTGCAGATAAAGGCTATAAGAAAGCCTTATTAGAGAATAAATCGCTTATGAGAGGACTTAACGTCATAAATGGCCATGTCACTTACAAAGCGGTAGCAGAAGCTCATGGATTTGAATATGTAGATCCAATAGAAGTTTTGTCAGAATAAAAGTCATCTTATATAATGCAACAGAAAAGATGAAGTTACAAATGGAAAGGATATATGCCGAAGATCATATATCCTTTCCAAACAGTTGCATTAAAGCTTAAATTGATATTATTGTGATTATCTTTTTTATCAATCAAAATTAGCTACAAGAAAGACGCTGTGCTAAAACATCGATAAATTTAGAAATCGTATTAATTGAAACTTTCCATTGTAACTTATTCAAGCAATAAAATAAGATATTTTTCATATCACAAAATTTCCATTAAGGTTAAACGATATGTACAGAAAATTGCATAAATTAAAATTAATAATTCAATTACGAATTATATTGAAATTTTGATATAGTTATATTATAATTTATATAGATTAAAAAATTTTAATATATAAAGTAAAAGTTTAAATAACGAGGAGGAGTAGCGATATGAATGATAATTCAAAGAAAAAATTGACGTTAGTGCCTTTGATCTTGATGATCTTCACTTCTGTTTTTGGCTTCAATAATATGCCGAGAGCTTTTTACCTTATGGGCTACAGTGCAATACCATGGTACATTTTATCGGGTATAACATTTTTCTTGCCTTACGCGTTTATGATGGCGGAATTTGGAGCGGCGTTTAAAGAAGAAAGTGGTGGAATATACACATGGATGGAAAAATCGGCAGGACCTAAATACGCTTTTGTCGGTACTTTCATGTGGTATGCGTCATACGTGGTATGGATGGTTAGCATTTGCTCCACAATTTTTATCAATATTTCAAATATAATTTTTGGCACTGATAGAACTTCTTCTCTTAAATTTTTTGGACTAAATTCGACTCAAGTTATTGGATTATTAGGAATATTGCTTATCATATTGATTACTTACGTGGCAAGTAAAGGTTTAAATTGGGTTTCGAAAATTGCTTCAATCGGTGGTACATCTGTGCTGACGATAAACGTTGTATTTTTACTTGGCTCTATTGTTGTATTGATAGCCAATGGAGGGAAATTAGCCGAACCAATTACATCTTTAAAATCTTTTATGGTTTCGCCTAATCCATCATACTTGTCTCCGATTGCTGTTTTATCATTTATCGTATTTGCTATATTTGCCTATGGGGGAACAGAGGTAGTTGGTGGCGTTGTAGACCAAACGGAAAATGCAGAGAAGACATTTCCTAAAGGAGTATTGTTTTCAGCTATCATAATTGCAATCGGATATTCTTTGGGAATATTCTTGGTTGGGATTTTTACAAAATGGAATAGTGTTTTAGCATCTAATAATGTCAATATGGCAAATGCCCAATATGTGATCATGAATAATTTTGGATATCAAATCGGATTGAGCTTAGGTGCAAGCAAAAGCACGGCAATAATCATAGGCAATTGGACAGCCAGGATAGTGGCATTATCAGTATTTTTATCACTGATGGGTGCTTTCTTCACGCTAAGTTATGCGCCATTAAGGCAATTGATAGAAGGTACACCTGCTGAGTTATGGCCTGGAAAAACTGCGGAAATTGACGAAAAAGGTGTGCCTAAGTATGCTATGTGGATACAATGCTTGTTAGTTGCAGTTATGCTGTTTCTTATATCATTCGGAGGAGATATTGCCAAAGTTTTCTTTGCTCGTATTGTGCTCATGACTAATGTTGCGATGACATTGCCATATGTGTTTTTATGCTTAGTCTATCCAGCATTTAAAAATAATAAGAAGATTAATAAACCGTTTGAAATTTTTAAAAGTAAAACATCTGTGATAATTGCCACTGTATTAACATCTGTTACAGTAGGATTTGCAAATATTTTTACTATAATTGAACCGGCATTTTCAAAAGATATAGCATCTACGTTGTGGATGATTGCTGGTCCGTTGTTCTTTACTGTTGTAGCTCTGCTAATGTTCAGAAGATATGAAAAAAGAAATTATGGAGTTGAAACAAAAGAGAAGTTAGAGAATTAATTTTAAAATTGGCTTAAATGAGAAGTATTAGACATAATGGAGAATGCGATATAAGAATTTGTAAAAGGTTGCATTATTACCATTAGTAAACAACTTTAAAGGGGTAGAAAATTCCTATCCCTTTAAAGTTCACAATATATTTATTCATTATAAAATTGTAAAGGAGATTTTAGTATGAATAGGCGTTTGATGAAATTGCAAGACTTATTATCTCAAAATGATTTTGATGGATATTATATATCAAAGCCAGCAAATGTAACTTACATAACTGGTTTTACAGGAGATGAAAGTGTTGCAATTGTTACAAGAGATAAAGCTTTTTTCATTACCGATTCAAGATATATTGAACAGGCAAAAATTGAGACAGATGGTTTTCTTATAATAGACAATAATCGCGATATGCTTAAAGCGGTAAGCGAATGTGTAAATTTATCAGGAATAAAGAAATTGGGTTTTGAAGGCGGATATATGACATACGAAACCTATGCAATACTAAAAGAAACTTACAGAATTCATCTGGAACCGTTAAATAACATAATAGAGCCACTGCGCTCTATAAAAGATGAAAGGGAAATTGAAAATATTAAGCATGCTCAGAAGATAGCAGAAAAAGCATTTGAACATATCTTAGGTATTATAAAAGTAGGAATGAAAGAAAAAGATATTGCTGCTGAAATGGAATATTATATGAGAAAAGAAGGTGCTGAAGGTACATCATTTGATACCATCGTTGCATCAGGATTTAGATCTGCACTACCGCATGGCAAAGCATCAGAAAAAACTATAAAAAATGGAGAGTTTGTTGTATTTGATTATGGATGTAAATATAATGGCTATTGTTCTGATATGACCAGAACAATAGTGGTAGGTAAAGCAACAGAAGAACAAAAAAAGATATATAATATTGTTTTAAATGCACAAAAACATGCGTTAGAAAATTTAAAAGCAAACATTAAAGAATACGAAGGAGACAATTTAGCACGAAGCGTCATAGAAAATGAGGGCTATGGTGAATATTTTGGACATTCATTAGGTCATGGTGTTGGGTTAGAAATACATGAATCACCATATATGGCTAAAAATAAAAACGGCACTTTAAAAATCAACATGGTGGTAACTGTTGAACCGGGAATATATATTCCAAATTTTGGTGGTGTTAGAATTGAAGATATGGTGGTAATAGAGGAAAATGGTGTTATAAACCTTACAGATTCACCCAAAGAGTTAATTGAAATTTGATATTGATAAAATATTTTATACATCAATATGATGCAAAAATTTCAACAATTTATAATAGTATGCAAGTTATACTACAAAAAGTAGAAAATATTTGATTTGAGAGGAGATAAATCGTGAACAATGAATGTTTAAACCCATTAACAAATGCACAACAGGAAATAAAAAATGCATGTAAGTTATTAAAAGTAAGTGATTCGGTTTATCAAATATTAAAAGAACCAATAAGATTTTTAGAAGTGTCCATACCTGTGAGGATGGATAACGGATCAATAGTGATATTTAAAGGTTATAGAGCACAGCACAATGATGCAGTAGGTCCAACAAAAGGTGGAATAAGATTTCACCCAAATGTAAATATTGATGAAGTAAAGGCACTTTCAATTTGGATGAGTTTTAAATGCAGTGTAGTGGGTGTGCCATTTGGAGGAGCTAAGGGTGGTGTAATTGTAGATCCTGATACACTGTCAAAAAGTGAATTAGAAAGATTGAGTAGAGGTTATATTAGAGAGATTTTCAGCATTATTGGACCTGACAAAGATATACCAGCACCTGATGTAAATACAAATGAGCAAATTATGGCATGGATGATGGATGAATACAGTAAATTAACAGGGAAAAATAGTCCAGCAATTATAACAGGAAAACCAATAATATCTTGTGGATCTCTTGGAAGAACAGAGGCAACAGGTTATGGTGTGGCCTTGATGGCTCATGAAGCTACAAAGTATTTAAATTTAGATATAAAAAATTGTACGGTATGCATTCAAGGTTTCGGCAATGTAGGTAAATATTCTGCATTAAATTTGCAGAGACTTGGGGCTAAGATTATAGCTATAAGTGATGTAAAAGGTGGCATATACAATAAAGAAGGAATAGATATCAACAAATTAATTGAATATGTAAAGGAAAATGGAAGCGTAGCAGGATTTGATGGTGCGGAACAGATAGCTAACGATAAATTATTTGAACTTGAGACAGACATATTTGTGCCAGCAGCTTTAGAAAATCAGATTACTTCAGATGTTGCAAGATCAATAAAGACAAAAATAATATGCGAAGGAGCAAATGGACCGACAACACCGGAGGCAGATAAAATTTTGTACGAAAGGAAAGTGTTTGTGGTTCCAGATATATTGGCTAATGCAGGAGGTGTAACAGTTTCATATTTTGAATGGGTTCAGAATCTGGACAATTATTATTGGGCTTTAGAAGAAGTAGAAAAAAGGCAAAAGCAAATAATGATAAAAGCTTTTGAAAAAGTTTATGAAACATCAAGAGATTTTAAAGTTGATATGCGGACAGCAGCATATATTACATCGTTAAAAAGAATTTATGAAGCCATGAAAATGCGCGGATGGGTATGATAAATTTAAAAAAAGCAAGGTGGAAGTCTTGAGCAAGAAAGTTGCAATTATATATACTGGCGGAACAATTGCTATGGCAATGAATAAAGATACAAAATCTGTTGTACCGACATTGACAGGCCATGAGATTATGGGATTATTTAATGCCAATTTTGAAGGCGTAGAAATAGAAATAGTTGAGTTTGGAAATTATCCAAGTCCTCACCTTACGATTGATTTATTAAAAAAATTAAGGAATGTTATTCTGAATCTGTTGAGTAGTAATGATATATGTGGAGTTGTAATAACACATGGCACAGATACTTTAGAAGAATCAGCCTATTTCTTAGATTTGACAATAGATTCTTCTAAGCCAGTTATTTTAACGGGAGCCATTAGAAATGCTTCTGAAGATGGGTATGATGGTATAAACAATGTGAAAGCATCAATTAAAGTTGCTATAGACGAAAAATCTATCAATAAAGGTGTTTTGGTTGTATTTAATAATAAGATATTTGCTGCCAGTGAAGTCGTCAAAATCAGTACCAGCAGTTTAGATGCTTTTTGCAGTCCAATGCTGGGCCCAGTTGGAATCGTTGATACTGATAAAGTCATATTTTACAGAAATACAATAGAACAAAAGAAAATTTTAACTGATGCAATGGAAGAAAAAGTAAGTCTTTTAAAAACTGTAATTGGAATGGATGATAAGTTAATAAAGTTTTGCGTTGACTCTGGAGATAAGGGGATTATAATTGAAGGTACAGGAAGAGGCAATGTAACACCAAAGATGGTTGACGGTATCAAATATGCACTTGCTAATAACGTTATTATCGTTATTGTCTCTCGTTGTATGTCTGGTCGTGTGCTTGATATTTATGGGTATAAAGGTGGAGGCAAAGAATTAGCATCTATAGGAGTAATTTTTGGAGAAAATCTTACTGGTCCAAAAGCGAGAATAAAATTAATGGCTTGCTTAGGCTATACAAATGATTATGAAAAAATCAAAGAAATGTTTCAATCTGAATATTGACGACAAAGAAACCTTGAATACTTTTGGAAGTTCGAGAGGAGAATTGTTTATGATAGATTTAGATGATGTATTTAAAAATTCTGGCAGTATTCTTTACAATTTACCTGTTTCAGATTTGATAGAGGAAGCCATAAGAAATAATGAAGGGAAATTGTTAGAAAATGGTGCATTAGATGTTTTTACAGGTAAATATACGGGAAGAATACCAAAAGATAAATACATTGTAAATGAAGAATCTATTCATAATGATATTTGGTGGGAAAATAATAATTCAATGGAAAAAGAAAATTTTATTAGAGTTTTAAACAGAGTAATTGATTATTTAAAAAAGAGCAGAAAATTGTATGTTTTTAAAGGTTTTGTTGGCGCAGACCCGCGATATAGATATCAAGTAACCGTTATTAATGAATATGCCTATCAAAACGCTTTTGTACATCAATTATTTATTAATCCTAAAAATGAAGAAGAACTTAAAAAGGAATCCGATTTTACAGTTATTTGTGTGCCGAATTTTTTAGCTGATCCAATTTATGATGGAACTAATTCTGAGGCATTTATTATTATAAGTTTTGAAGAAAAATTAATTTTAATTGGTGGAACAAGATATTCAGGAGAAATAAAAAAATCTGTCTTCACAATGATGAATTATTTGATGTTAAAAAGGAATGTACTGCCTATGCATTGTGCAGCTAATATAGGTTCCAATAATGATACAGCGCTTTTTTTTGGGTTGTCGGGAACCGGCAAGACAACTTTATCAACGGATCCAGAAAGATTTTTAATTGGCGACGATGAACATGGATGGTCTTCACATGGAATTTTTAATTTTGAGGGTGGATGCTATGCAAAGTGTATAAATTTATCCCCATATAATGAACCTGAAATATGGAATGCAATTAGATTTGGAACAATTTTAGAAAATGTTATTTATGATGTAAATAATATGCCAGTCTATACAAGTAGTAAAATAACTGAAAATACAAGAGCTTCATATCCACTTGAGTACATCCCTAGGAAAGCGTCAAATGGCATTGGCGGTAATCCTAAAATTATATTTTTCTTGGCAGCCGATGCTTTTGGAGTATTGCCTCCAATTTCTAAGCTGACAAATGAACAGGCTGTTGACTATTTCTTATTAGGATATACGAGCAAAATACCAGGAACAGAAAAGGGAATTTGCGAACCACAAGCAACGTTTTCATCATGTTTTGGAGCACCATTTTTGCCATCATATCCAATGAGGTATGCTGAATTGTTAAAGAAAAAAATCGCAGAAAATGATTCAGTTGTTTATTTAATAAATACTGGATGGATAGGTGGACATTATGGAATTGGCAAAAGGATAGATTTAAAATACACAAGAGAAATCATAAAAAATGTTTTAAATGGTGAATTGGAAAAAGCAAAATTTAAAAAAGATACAGTATTTGATTTGATGATACCAGAAAAGTGCAATAACATTCCAGATGAATTATTAGATCCTATAAAAACATGGGAAGACAAAAATGATTACTTCCAAACTGCTAATAATTTATTATCTGCATTTAAAGCGAGATTAGATTATATAAAAAATGGGATTCATCAATAATTTAGAGGGGATTACAATGAATCAAAATGAAAGTATAAACAATATAAAACATAATAAACAAAAATGGATGAAAGATTGTTTGGACAAAGTTAAAGAAAAATATCCAGAACGAAAAGAAAAATTTATGACTTCATCAGGTGTAGAAATAAAAAACATATATACCCCTGACAATATAGCTGACTTGGACTATTTAAACGATATTGGTTTTCCAGGACAATATCCATTTACAAGGGGCGTACAGCCAACCATGTACAGAGGAAGGTTCTGGACCATGAGGCAGTATGCTGGATTTGGCACTGCAGAAGAATCAAATGCAAGGTATAAATACCTACTTTCACAAGGACAGACAGGATTAAGCGTTGCATTCGATTTGCCAACACAGATAGGATATGATTCAGATCATCCGATGGCTGAAGGTGAAATAGGAAAAGTTGGAGTTGCTGTAGATTCCCTTTTAGATATGGAGGTTTTGTTTGATGGAATACCGCTTGATAAAGTCAGCACTTCCATGACGATAAATGCTCCTGCGGCAGTTCTTTTAGCCATGTACATTGTCTTGGCGGAAAGACAGGGGATTTCTTTAGATAAATTGGAAGGAACCATCCAAAACGACATATTGAAAGAATACATTGCTCGCGGAACATACATTTTTCCTATTGAACCTTCATTACGGATTACAACAGACATATTTGAATATTGTTCCAAATACATTCCAAAATGGAACACGATAAGCATAAGTGGTTATCACATAAGGGAAGCCGGAGCCACGGCGGTGCAAGAGGTAGCTTTTACATTGGCAAATGGGATAGAATACGTAAATGCTGCATTAAAAGCGGGACTTAATATTGACGACTTCGCACCGAGGCTTTCATTTTTCTTTAGCGCTCACAATGATTTATTAGAAGAGGTAGCTAAATTCAGAGCTGCGAGAAGGATGTGGGCTAGGATAATGAAAGAAAGATTCAATGCTAAAGATCCTAAATCGATGATGCTTAGGTTCCATACACAGACTGGTGGTTCTACGCTAACTGCTCAGCAACCTGACAATAATATTATAAGAGTTGCATTGCAGGCATTAGCCGCAGTGTTAGGAGGAACTCAATCACTTCATACAAACAGCCGTGATGAGGCATTGGCATTGCCGTCAGAAGATTCGGTGAAGATTGCATTAAGGACTCAGCAGATAATAGCATATGAAAGCGGCGTGTGTGATACACCTGACCCCCTGGCAGGAAGCTACTACGTAGAGTATTTAACAAATCAAATAGAGGAGAAAGCATTACAATACATAAAAAAAATTGATGAACTTGGTGGCGCTGCCTGTGCAATAAAGAGCGGATTTATTCAAAAGGAAATACAGGATAGCGCGTATAGATATCAAAAAGAGATTGAAAAAGGTGAGAGAATCATAGTAGGCTTGAACAAGTTTAAAACTGAAGAAAAATATCACGGTAACTTGCTTAAAGTAGATCATAAAGTTGAAAAGATGCAAAGGGAAAAACTAAAAAAACTTAAATCCGAAAGAGATAATGAAAAAGTAAACAGAAGATTATCAGAGCTTAAAGAGGCGGCTTGCAGTAAAGAAAACATTATGCCACAAATAATAGATGCAGTTAGAGCGTATGCAACACTTGGCGAGATATGCGATGTTTTACGGTCTACTTTTGGAGAATACAAGGAGAACATAATCTTTTAAGAGGTGGAGAAAATGAAAAGGCCAATTAGAGTTCTTGTGGCTAAGCCAGGTCTTGATGGACATGACAGAGGTGCAAAAGTGATTGCAAGGGCATTTAAAGATGCTGGCATGGAAGTCATATATACAGGATTGAGGCAGACACCCGAACAGATTGTAGAAGCAGCAATTCAAGAAGACGTTGATGTAATCGCGTTAAGCATCTTATCAGGCGCTCACAACACATTGTTTCCCAGAATAATGAATCTTTTACACGACATGGAAGCAGAAGATATAATGGTAATTGCTGGCGGCATAATTCCTGATGAGGATATACCATTTCTAAAATCTGTAGGTATAAAAGAAATATTTACACCAGGTACGCCTACATCAAAGGCTGTAGAATATATTATGGGAAATGTAAAAGTCCAATAATTTAAGCTTGATGAAAAGAGGCTTAAAAATGAGAGATATAGATTTAGAAAACTTGCTATTAAAGAAAGACAAAAAAGCCATAGCTAAAGCTATAACTATGGCAGAAAATGGTGATGAAAAAGTTTATGAGATAATCAAAAATCTATACAACAAGGCCGGAAAAGCGTATGTAATCGGTATAACCGGACCTCCAGGTGTAGGGAAAAGCACTCTTACAAATGAAATAGCAAAATTTCTTCTAAAAGATAATTATTCAGTTGGAATTCTTGCAGTAGATCCTACCAGCTTTTTCTCTGGTGGAGCTATACTTGGGGATAGGGTTAGAATGAGCGATATAGCGCTTAATAAAAATGTATATATGAGAAGCATGGGAACAAGAGGCAAGCTTGGTGGATTGGCGAAAACAACAAGAGCAGCAATTCACATATTGGATATTGTCGGTATGGACTATATCATTGTGGAGACATCAGGAGTGGGTCAATCGGAAATTGACATTGTGAAGGCTTCTGATACAAATGTGATGGTTTTATCTCCAGGTATGGGTGATGATATACAAGCTATTAAATCTGGGATAATGGAGATTGGTGATATATTTGTAGTCAATAAATCAGATAGAGAAGGAGCTGATAAAACGGCGGCAGAAATTAATTTTATGCTTGATTTAAATGATAAATCAGATTGGAGACCGCCGGTATTAGAGGTTTCTGCATTGTATGGCAAAGGCTGTAGTACGCTTCTTTCTAAAATAAAAGAGCATCGATATTATCTTGAAAAAACAGGTGGTCTTAAAGAAAGGCGGCTTAAAAATTTAAGATGGGAAATTTTAGAGATAGTAATCGACAATTTTATGAAAGTTTTAAACGAGAAAATAAGTCAGGAAAACATCACAGAATTGATTAATGCAGAATATGCTGGATTGGCAAATCCATATATGATTGCGGAAGATATATATAAAAATCTCAAGGAGGACTTCAAATGGTAAAAAAAATTGATCATATAGGTATAGCAGTAAAAAGCATAGAAGAGGCGTCTAAGTTTTATGAGGACGTTTTAGGACAAAAAGTTGCTGGAATTGAAACCTTAAGTTCTGAAAATCTAAAAACAGCTTTTGTCAAGATTGGAGATGTTGAGATAGAACTATTAGAGGCTACATCACCTGATAGTCCTGTAGCAAAATTTATTGAGAAAAAAGGAGAAGGAATCCATCACATAGCATTTAAAGTCGATGATATTGAAGCATCATTAGAAAAATTAAAATCTAAAGGAATCAGACTAATCGATGAAATACCTAAGCTTGGTGCGGAAGGCTCAAAGATAGCATTCGCACATCCCAAAAGCACTAACGGGGTGCTATTAGAGCTATGTCAGAAATGACATGACTTAAATTTGTAAGCTAAGGGGGATAGTTAATTGGTAGGAAATACAGTAGTAGGTGCAATTTACTTATCTCTGCTTGATATGATTTTGCTGATAATATTTCTCTTTTTGATTGATGGCATATTAAGGCTATTTCCTTTTTTAAATAAAATATCTAAATACTTAAAAAAGTAGGAGATAAAACATGATTATTTTAGACATTATAAAGGAAATGTTTAAATCAACTGGTTTAGTTCATTTGACGTTAGGAAATGCAATATTGATAGCTTTAGGAATAGCTTTTATTTCTCTTTCTATTGCTAAAAAGTACGAGCCATATCTTTTGTTGCCGATAGGGTTTGGATGCATAGTGGCAAATATACCATCCACTAATTTGCTTTTGCCAAATGGGCTTATTGGAATATTTTATCTTGGCGTTAAAAAGATCGTATATCCTCCACTTATATTTTTAGGTGTTGGAGCTATGACTGATTTTGGACCAATGATTGCAAATCCCAGCCTTGTGATCCTGGGTGCATTTGCTCATATAGGTATATTTATCGCATTGATAGGGGCGAAAATTTTAGGGTTTTCCATATATCAATCGGCGGCCATAGGAATAATAGGCGGGGCAGATGGGCCTATGGCAATTTACGTCACGCAAAAACTTGCCCCTAATCTGATGGCACAAATATCTGTTGCAGCTTATTCATACATGGCATTGATGCCGCTTATTCAACCGCCTATTATGAAGCTTTTAACTACAAAAGAAGAAAGAAAAATCATTATGAAGCAACCGAGAGAAGTTTCAAAAACAGAAAAGATTGTTTTTCCTATTGTTATTACCGTATTGATAGATATGCTATTACCGCCAATAGCACCGCTTATTACAATGATGATGCTTGGAAACTTATTAAAAGAATCAGGCGTCGTCGATAGATTGGCTAAGACTGCCAGTGGAGAATTGATGAATGTCATCACAATATTATTAGGCATATCTATCGGCTCAACAATGAAAGCTGACACCTTTCTTACGATTAAGACTTTAGAAATAATAGTTTTAGGGCTTGTTGCTTTCATGACAGGAACGGCTGGAGGCATTTTAGGTGCAAAACTTTTGAATAAATTATCTGGAGGAAAGATAAATCCTCTAATAGGATCGGCAGGTATTGCTTCTGTTCCTATAGCGGCCCGTGTTTCACACTACGTTGCTATTAAAGAAAATCCATATAATTTTTTGATCATGTTTGCCATGGGTCCAAACTTAGCAGGTGTTTTTGGCACTGCCATAGCAGGTGGAATGATGTTGACCATTTTAGGAGTTCATTAAATTTTATTCATACTGACAGTAGATTGTACTTCGATAAGTTTGGCAAGGATAAATTTATTCGATTTTCGAAGGTGATATTGTGAGGAACAAAAAAATATGTATAAACGAAAACTGGTGCAAAGGATGCGGGATTTGTGTAGAATTTTGCCCTGTAAATGCTTTGACCATGAAAGATAATAAGGTTTTTTTAATAAGCCAGGAAAAGTGCATATCATGCGGTTTATGTGAACTAAGATGCCCAGATTATGCAATTTATTTAGAGGTGATAGACGATGACGGTAAAATTAATGCAAGGAAATGAAGCAGTTGTAGATGCAGCTATAAAAGCAGGTTTAAATTTTTTTGCAGGTTATCCGATCACTCCTTCCACAGAAATCGCGGAACTTTGCTCAGAAAAGCTTCCATTAATCGGTGGCAAGTTTGTACAAATGGAAGATGAATTAAGCAGTATGGCTGCTGTCATCGGTGCGTCATTAGCAGGAGCAAAAGCCATGACAGCAACGTCAGGTCCTGGATTTTCGTTGAAACAGGAAAATATTGGGTTTGCGTCAATAGCGGAGATTCCATGCGTTATTGTTGATGTGCAAAGATGTGGGCCCAGCACAGGCATGCCGACAATGCCATCACAAGGTGATGTAATGCAGTCAAGATGGGGAACACATGGAGATCATCCAATAATAGTAATGTCACCATCATCAGTAAAAGAGGCGTACGAAATAACGATTAAAGCATTCAATTTTGCCTACAAATATAGGACACCTGTGATTTTACTGTTAGATGAAGTTATAGGTCATGTGAGAGAAAGAATAGAAATTGAGGATGATCTAAATATTACAAATGATCGATTTGATTTTCCAGACAAGGATGAATACATGCCTTATAAAAATGTATTAGATGGTGCTACACAGTTTATACCATTTGGCTTAGGGTATAAATATCATGTTACAGGGCTTGCCCATGATGAAAAAGGATATCCTACAAACAGTACTGATGTAAACGAAAAATTAATGAGGAGGCTTTTAGGCAAGATTGAAAATAACAGGGATGATATCTGCGTTTACGATGAGGAAATAAGAAAAGATAGTGATGTGCTTATTGTATCTTACGGTTCTTCTGCAAGAGCGTGCAAAGAGTCTATAAAAATGCTTGGCGAAGCAGGGATTAATGCATCTTTTTTTAAACCAATAACGATTTGGCCTTTTCCTGAAGCACATTTCAAAGAAATAAGTAAAAAATTCAAATACATTTTTGTGGTTGAAATGAACAATGGACAACTCTATTTGGAAATCGACCGTTTAGTCAAAGGCTTTGGGAAGGTGATTAAAATAAATAAATTTAATGGGGAATATCTGACACCACAATATATATTTGAAAATGTAAAGAAGGTGTTATGATGGCGTTTGAACTTATAGAAAAATACTTTAGGACTGATACATTGCCTACTATATGGTGCCCAGGCTGTGGCAATGGAATAATAACATCAGCAATTGTAAGAGCCATTGATAAGTTAAACTTAGATCGTGATAAAGTCTGTATTGTATCAGGCATAGGATGTTCATCAAGAGCTTCAGGATATCTTAATTTTAATACGCTTCATACAACACATGGCAGAGCATTGGCATTTGCCACCGGTATAAAAGTGGCTAATCCATCTCTCACAGTTATAGTAATTACTGGCGATGGGGATTGTGCTGCAATAGGTGGCAATCACTTTATCCACGCATGCAGACGAAATATAGATTTGACTACCATAATGTTCAATAATAGCATTTATGGCATGACAGGTGGACAGTATTCTCCATCTACACCATCTATGGATAAATCTACAACTACGCCGTATGGAAACATAGATAGAGATTTCGATATGTGTAAACTTGCAATGGCAGCAGGAGCTACATATGTCGCCAGAGGCACGTCGTACCACGTACAGCAGTTAATCAAATTGATTGAAAACGGGATTATGCATAAAGGTTTTTCGTTTATAGAAGCAATTAGCATGTGCCCTACGTATTATGGGAGAAAAAACAAGAAAGGCGATGCCAAAGAGATGCTAAAGTGGCAAAAGGAACACGCTGTTTCAATCAACAGGATGAAAAAGATTTCTGAAGAAGAGCTTTCAGATAAATTCTTTATAGGAGAATTTTTAAACGTAGATGAGCCGGAATTTACTGAGAAATATGATAAAATGATTAAGTCATTGAAGGTGAATAGTGATGATAAATAAATTTGAGATGAGATTTGCAGGTGCAGGAGGACAAGGCATAATTTTGGCGGGCATTATATTGGCAGAAGCCGTATTGTTAGATGGAAAGAATTGTGTAGAAACGCAATCGTATGGTCCTGAAGCAAGAGGCGGTGCAAGCAAGTCTGAAGTAATAATCAGTAATGATATTATAGATTATCCAAAAGTACAAAAACCAGATATATTGGCTGTGTTGTCTCAAAAAGCGTACAATATGTACAAAAATGATTTAAAAAACGATGGGATTATAGTAACCGATAGTTCGATTAATGTAGATGATAATGCAATGAATAAAGTTTTTTCACTGCCTATAATAGAAACTGCAAAAAACAAAGTGGGAAGTCTTTTTACGGCAAATATAGTTTTGCTTGGAGTTGTTGCTGAGCTGACTAATATCGTGTCACAAGAATCGCTTATGAAGGCTATTATTCAAAAAGTCCCGAAAGACACAGAAAAATTAAATAAGATTGCTCTTGAAGCAGGCTACAATCTTGTTAGAAATGTATTGCTATCTGTTTAATGATATTTAAATCAATTTATAATGTTTAATTGTATGGGGGTATATAACATGATGTTGTCAAAAAATGCTGTAAAAATAACACCTTCTGCAACACTTGAGATAACAGATAGAGCGAATAAATTAAAAGCACAAGGAATAGATGTCATTAGCTTTGGAGCGGGAGAACCTGATTTTGCTACTCCTCAATTCATAAAAGATGCTGCTATGGAAGCATTAAATAAAAATTATACAAAATATACTGCATCTTCAGGTATTAAAGAATTAAGAGAAGCTATATGCAAAAAATTACTACTTGATAATGGATTAAATTACACAGCAGATCAAATTGTTGTGTCTAATGGAGCTAAGCATTCTATTTTCAATGCTATGCTTGCTATATTAGATCCCGGGGATGAAGTTATAATTCCATCACCATATTGGGTGAGTTATCCTGAGATGGTTAAGTTAATGAATTGCAAACCTGTCATCATAAAGACAAAGCCAGAGAATAATTTTAAAATTTCTGCGGATGAATTTAGAAGATCAATTACAGAGAGAACGAAATTAATAATTATAAATACTCCTAACAATCCTACAGGAGCAATTTATTCAAAAGAAGAATTATCAGAAATTGCAAAAATGGCAGTTGAAAATAATATATTTATAATTTCTGATGAAATATATGAAAAGCTAATATATGAAAAAAAACATGTTAGTATAGCATCTATAAATGAAAAAGTTAAAAATTTGACTGTAGTGATAAATGGAATGTCTAAAACATATTCGATGACTGGATGGAGAATTGGTTACAGTGCATCAAACTCTGAAATAGCTAATGTAATTAACAATATACAAAGTCATACTACATCTAATCCAAATACTATAGCACAATATGCTAGTATTGTCGCTTTAAACGAAGGTAATGATTTTATAGAGAAAATAAGGATAGAGTTTGAGAAAAGAAAAAATTTAATTTTGTCATTAATAGATAATATTACAGGACTCAAATATATAACTCCCCAGGGTGCTTTCTATGTATATGTTAATATAGATTATTATATTGGTAAGTCATATAAAAATGGCATTATAAGCAATTCATTGGACATGGCTAAATACTTGATAGATGAAGCTAACGTTGCAATAATACCTGGAATAGCTTTTGGAAATGACAATTATATTAGATTATCTTATGCGACTTCAGCCGAAAATATAAAAAATGGTCTTGAAAGAATAAGAGCCGCTTTAGAAAAGTTGGCTTAAAACGGTAATATAGGTATTATTGAAAGGCATGATGGTAGAATAGAAGTCGCGAGTAAGGTTGGACAGGGCAGCACTTTTACGATAATACTGCCAGAAGAAAATTTAGCAGGAAGAAATTTTGAATCCTGCTAAATTTTCTTCATATCGATCCAATTGTATACACGTTTGTTTACTTCATCCCATTTGACATTGTTCATGAAAGCATCAATATATCCTTTTTTGTCGGTTCCGTAGTCTATAAAATATGCGTGTTCGTAAGTATCGATTATTAAAAGGGGAATCGACCTTGAAATGATGCCATGATTGTGAAGATCTTGCAGATAATTGTGAAGCTTTAAGTCAATTGGGTCAAAGCAAAGAACTGTCCAACCCCTTGACGATATTGCACATGCTTTAAAGTCGTTAAGCCAGTTTTCATAAGAGCCGAAATCGTATGTTATCATAGAAGCGATTATTCCTGTTGCAGGGCCGCCTGTTCCGCCAAGGTTTTCAAAGTAAAGTTCGTGCAGTTTTACGCCATCCAATGCATACGTTTCTTCCAGTTTAAGTTCTCTGTATTGGCTGTATGTGGCATTTGCATTTTCCCTATCAGACGTGGTTAATTTCTCCCAAATTTCATTTGTCTTGTTAACATATCCTTCATACAATTTATAATGCTCTTGCAACGTCTTTTGCGATATGCCGTTTAACACTAAGTTATACTTTTTAGGTATCAACCTTTTCAATTATTTTACCTCCCTCTATAATTTCCCATTAGACTTTTTCTGAAATATTATATGATTTTGATGTATACTGTGATACAATAAATTAAAACATGATGTGAGTTGGAGGTGTTTTGCTTGGACATAAATGAAATAAAGATTGAGACGAAGGAAGTCATTGAAGAGCTTTTAGATATAGCCGATGTAAAAAGCGGTGGCCTTTTTGTATTAGGTGGCAGCACGAGTGAGGTCATAGGCCGAAAAGTTGGAACGTCTGGAAGCCTTGATATAGCAAAAGCGATTGTTGATCCGATTTTAGATTCTTTAAAGAAGAGAAATTTGTATTTGGCTGTACAGGGATGCGAACATTTAAACAGGGCACTTCTTGTAGAAGAAGATGCTATGATAAAATACAATCTTGAGGAAGTATCTGTGATCCCTCAAGTACATGCAGGAGGTTCATTGCAGACTTATTCTTACAGTGTATTTGAAAAACCAGTTATGGTGGAGAGCTTGAAAGGATTAGGACATGCGGGGCTTGACATAGGACTTGTATTAATTGGCATGCACTTAAGGCCTGTGGTTGTTCCAGTTAGGTTAAAGCACAGCAAAATAGGCGATGCTACGATAGTGGCTGCTAAGACGCGGCCTAAATTAATCGGTGGAGAACGTGCAATATATAAAAAGCAATAATTTATCAAGTCGCTCTGGAATTTAAGAGCGATTTTTTTATAAAAATTGATTATAATCACAGAATTTTATCTTGATTTTGTTATACTAAATGTGGAGGTGGTGGTATGGAATGTAAATATTGTGCTCAGGTTGTACATATTTTTAATGAACTAAATGACGAAGAATTAAAAGTCATATCCGATCTGACAAAGGAATGTTTTTATAAAAAGGGAGACATCATACTGAATGAAGGTGACATCTTAGAACAAATATACATAATTCACAGTGGGAAGATAAAAATTTACAAGATAAATTCAGATGGCAAAGAACAGATATTGTATATTTTAAAAGATGGTGATACTTTTGGAGAAAATAGTATATTTAAAGAGCAAAAGTCCACATTTTACGCTGAAGCCATGGAAAATGTAAGTATGTGCATTTTGTCAAAAAATGACTTCGTGAAGATAATATCAAAGAATCCGGCTATCGCCTTTAAAATCATGAATTATTTGAATGAAAGAATTAAAAGCCTTGAGCTGCTTCTTAAAGATCTGACCACAGAAGATGTTAAAAAGCGCCTTATGTCAATCATTTATAGGCTTGCCAAAAAAGACGGAATGAAAGATATAAACGGTATTAAACTAAGACTTTATTTAAGCAGAGAAGATCTGGCGAATTTAGCCGGTACCACCAGGGAGACCGTTAGCAGAAAATTAAGAGAATTAGAACATGAAGGGATAATAGAGTTTTTATCAAATAGGGAAATACTAATTAAAGATATTGATGATTTCAATGAAATTTGATCAGGATCACATAAATTTTTGAGGAAAAGTTTTATTATTAATGTGTAATAAAAATTAAAAGGAGATGATTTTAATGATGAAAGAAGTAAAATTTGCCGTTGAAGGGCTTAGCTGCCCGGATTGCAGCAAAAAAATCGAACAGGCTTTAGCTGCGCAAAAAGGTGTAAAAGAAGCCAAAGTGATTTTTACAACTGGCTCTGTTAAGGTAAAGTTTGACGATGAAGTCATAACACTTGACGATATAAAGAGGGTTATAAAAGATTTTGGATACAGCGTCTAAGATTTAACTATGATGTCGGGCTTTTGCTCGACTTATTTTTAAAAAAAGGAGGTGCAAAATGACGTATATGAAGGATAAAAAACTATTTTCACTTTTGTTAGCTGCAATTTTCATAATTTTAAGCTGGTCATTTAAATTTTTTGATTATAAAGTTGTGGCAAATATTTTAATGTTAGCTTCAGCGGTTGTTTCTGGATATAATATCTTGAAAAGTGCTTTATTATCTTTAAAGTACAAGATCATAAGCATAAATTTGCTTGTATCGATTGCAGCAATAGGGGCAATAATAATTGGTGAATATTGGGAAGCTGCAGCAGTGACATTTCTGTTTTCGCTTGGAGGCTTTTTAGAATCATATACCCTTCAAAAGACGAGGAATGCCCTTAAATATTTGATCGACATGGCACCAAAAATAGCTCACGTTGTGAAAAATGGCACTGTGGAAGATGTGCCTGCAGATGATGTAAAAGTTAAAGATATAGTGGCTGTAAAGTCCGGCGAAAAAATACCTGTAGATGGATTTGTTGTAAAAGGTAATGCATCGGTAAATCAGTCAGCTATAACAGGTGAATCTATGCCTGTAGATGTAAGCGTTGGAAGTTTTGTGTACAGTGGTGCTATAAATGAAAATGGTTATATTGAAGTAGAGACGGTCAATTCAGGTGAGGACACTACCTTTTCTAAAATTTTATATCTCGTTGAAGAAGCGCAAGGAGAAAAAGCGCCTACTCAAAAATTCATCGAAAGATTTTCAAAATATTATACTCCATCAGTTATAATAGCATCGATCATTGCATTTCTGATAAAAAGGGATTTGATGATGGCTCTTACATTTCTTGTAATAGCTTGCCCTGGCGCTTTGGTCATATCGACGCCTATATCTGTAGTATCTGCTATAGGAAATGCAGCTAAACACGGTGTCATAATTAAAGGTGGAGAATATCTTGAAAACCTTGGAAAAGTAAACATAATAGCTTTTGATAAGACAGGCACATTGACGGAAGGAAAGCCTTTCGTTGTAAATATCATATCTTCTGGAGCAAATAGAGATGAGCTTTTAAAGATTGCTAAAAGTTTAGAGGTAAAGTCAGAACATCCGATAGCAAAAGCTATCACATCATACAGCATAGATGAAGAAATTTTTGATGTAGATGATTTTGCCGTAGTTACTGGCGAAGGAGTCAAAGGCAAGATAAATGGTGATACGTATTATGCTGGAAATCGCAAATTGATGGCAAATAACGGAATAAATATTGACTGTATCAGAGATTACATGGAAAAAGAAGAGGAATTAGGCAGAACACCTGTAGTTGTGGCTAAAAATTACAGTGCTATCGGTCTCATTTCTATTTCTGATAAAGTGAAAGGTTCTTCCATTGATGCTATAAAAGAGCTTAAAAAATTGGGGATTAAAAAGACTGTCATGCTTACAGGAGACAACGAAAGGACTGCAAAGCAAGTGAAGCAACAACTTGATTTGGATGAGTATTTTTCTGAGCTTTTGCCTGATGAAAAGTTAAAAATATTAAAATCCTTGAAAAAAGAAGGAATTGTTGCGATGGTAGGGGATGGTGTAAATGACGCGCCATCGTTGGCATACGCTGATATAGGCGTATCCATGGGATTAAGTGGAACCGATGTGGCAAATGATGTTTCAAATATTACGCTTACAGATGACAACCTTGAAAAATTAGCTTTTGCTGTGGATTTAAATAGAACTACCTTAAAAAATATGAAACAAAATATATACTTCTCAGTATTTGTAGTCTTTGTACTTTTATTGGGCGTAATTTATGGTGAAGTATTTTTGGCATCTGGGATGTTTGTACATGAAGCAAGTGTATTTATAGTTACGCTAAATGCCATGAGACTTATGAAGTATAAAGGGCGCTTCAAGTGAGCGCCCTTTATTGCTATTTTTCTATTTTCAAATATCTGACTAATATTGACGCTGCTTCAGCTCGAGTAAGATCGCCGTTTGGATTAAAATATCCATTATTGCCCTTCATCAAATCCAGTCCATAGGCAATTGCCACGTATCCTTTTAAAGAACTGTCTACGCTATTGGCATCTTTTAAGAAATCCAATTTGTAGATGTCATTTATGTCGGCAACATATTTTAAGCCAAGACTTCTTACGATGAATTTTGCTGCTTCTTGCCGAGTCACTTTAGAGTCGGGATTTTTCTCATTCTCTGTGATGATTTTATTGTTAATTGCTACGTTGTAGTAATTATCGTAGTTTTCATCATCGTTGGAGCTGAGAGGTATTATTATGCTGTTTGGCTGTGAGGATTTTACCAGCATTTTTATAAAATCTTTTTGCAGTATATAGTCATTTGGCATGTACTTGCCATCTTTTCCATCTACTATGCCATACTGTAATAGAAGTAGTATGTCTTTCTCTGCCCAATTTCCAGCTATATCTGTAAATTGGTTGCTTTTATCCTTTTCAATCGGATTTCCTGAGAAGTCGACATAATCTCCTGTCTTTGCGTCTATTAATCCATTGAAGTTGTTAAGTTGATACACGAGTTTTACATCCTGTGGAGGTGTATCATATACTTTGTCTGGTGCGTAGTAGATGATGTAAGTAAGCTGCAAGTCGCTATTTTTGAACAAAGTATCGTATGCATTGTCAAGGCTTATTAGATTTTTACTGTCTGGCAAATTTAGATTTATCCAGCTATAATTGTATGATACTATGTCTCCAGTGTACTTATTGACGCCTATATATATGGAATCAAAAGGGCACTGTATGCCATTTGCCATATACACGTAATTAAATGACATATACGGCGATTTATCATAAGGAGATGTTGGAACGTCTTGATATTCCATTTGTTTGAATTTATCTGGCTGTATCTTAGTTAAGTATTCTTCGGCTATGCCTTTTAACTGATCTTTCGTGTACTTCGGTGTTTTTCCCTGAACATTATTTTCACTGCTGTCGTTTCTTGTAAATGTCATTAATTCACCTGTTGTAGCGTCAACCGAAGCCGTTATATAATTGTAGCTGCTTCCGTCTGAGTATGACCAACCAAAATCCCAAATTGCACTATCGGAATTTGAACTATTTTTGAAAAGATTGGAAGATGTAAGGTTGTACTGAGATCCTATTGTAAATGGAAGTTTTTCTTTTGCCATTTGAATGGCCTTGTCTTTTGAGATGTATTTTGAAATGTCGTCTACGGCTTTTTGTTCTTCAGGGGACAAGACTGATTGCGAATCAGCCGATTTTGTAGACATTCCGCCAGTGCCACCAATCATAGGTCCGTAATAGTTTTGAGGCAAGACTGTGCCGCTTATGGCATCAATAGGCTGATTGTTTACAAGTGTGTAAACTAATATTGCCTGCGGTTTTGGGTCATTGTTTCCGTAAACATCTTTATAAACCACATTGTACTGCAATCTAAGGCTGTTGTTGTTTTTGTATATTTCTATGGCTTTATCTTTTGAAATGGCTAATTTGGGGTCGGGGAAGTTGTAATTGTCATTCCACGTCAAGTAGTATGACTGAACTTCTAAAGTGTTTTTGTTTACTTCTATAGTTATGTGATTTCCTTCAAATGTGATTCCATTTACCACTTGTGCAAAATTGAAAGAATATGCGTTGCTGTACGCGATTTTTGGGTTTAGACCCAGGTAATCGTCGCTTTCCTGCTCTTTCGTTTCTTTAAATTTCTCTGGGATGACCTTGTTTAAAAAGTCGACTGCTACTTTTTTGGCATCGTCTCTTGAATATTTAGGTATTACGCTATTTGAACTGTTGTCAGGTTTATAAAAGCTGTAGCCTGTTATCTCGCCCGTATCAGCATTTACGTTTACTGTGATACTGCCGTTTGTGCTGGATGTCCATGTCAAATACCATGTCTTATTGCCATCGCCTTCATAGTAGTTGGAACTAAAGCTGTATCCATCTGTCGGAAGATTTAACTTTTCTTTCGCAATTTCAATAGCTTGCTTAAGCTCAATTTTGCTGTTTGTCTGGGCAAGCACGGCAGAAGGAATAGCTGCTGCTAAGACAAACATGACAGTTATTAAAATAGCCAAGAGCCTTTTCATCTAAAAACCTCCTCTTTATTTTAGTATTCTACATCAATTCATTAGACGACTGATGTGTGAAAAAAGTTCCCTAAAATGTATCAAATTCTACTTAAAATGTTCCAAATGTCAGGATCTTCTTGACCCAGCCTCCAAATAGCTATGCCTGATATACCGTATTGAGATACTAATGGCAGTTTTGCTTGAAAACTTCTGGCATCTTCAAACCATACGGTGTGTTTTACGGAGTCGACTGTATAGGTGTACGTGGATTCTTGCGCTGTCTCGTCGTATTCGATTTTGACGCCCAGATTTTTGGCTGTCTGTATGGCTTGGAAGTAAGATAATGTCCTTGGATAGTTTGAGCCTTCTGCCCAGTCATAGCCGTAAACTGCCATGCCAAGCCAAATTTTTTTCGGCTCAACAGACTTTGCGGCGTAATCTAATACACTGCGAACAAATCCAATTGATGCAATGGGACCTGGCTTCGAGAAGTGTTCGTCGTATGCTAATACGTATGCTTGATCTGCAAATTGGCTTAAGACAGTGTATTGAAATGCGCCTGAGAAAGGATGCCTTGGGTTGTCTTCTGTTTCTGCCGGCAATGAAATCGTGACAATCTTATTAGCGCTTTTTAGCGAATAATAAAGTTCTTCCATAAATGCGTTAAGATTGCTTCTGTCTTCTGGTGGCACAAACTCAAAATCGATATTTATTCCTGGATAGTTATTTGATAATGCCATGTTTACTATGCTGTTTACTAATATGCTTCTTAAAGATGTATTGGATATTAAATCATGTATAAGCTGTGATTTTTTCGGATCAGAATAATTGTGTACAATAGGAAAGATAGGCAAATTATTCTGAGATGCTATGCTTTTGACGTCTTGCGACGACATATCCGCCAGCGTGCCGTCTGGCTTAACGCCGTACCAGAAAGGTATGAGCGTCGTTATTTGAGAAGTGTGTTCTCTTAGATCATCTATAGCACCTGGTGCTATATCAAAATACCATTTGTTATCCATAACGATACCTCCTAAAATATTATATTTTATAATACGCCATTATATATCCTTTGTGATTTACGACGCTCCGCAAAATTTTGCTTCCAAAAATACCTTGTATTGAGTATAATTTATAGTAAGTGTTTAATTTAAGAAACGAGGTGGTGTTAAGTTTTTAATTATCGCCTAAAAAGCAAATCTATTTAAGATTTAAAGGAGGTCTCAACATGGACAAGAGATTGTACCGCTCGAGAAACCAAGTTATCTTGGGAGGTGTTTGCGGTGGCATAGCAGAGTATTTCGATATAGATGTGACTATAGTGAGGCTTATTTGGGCTTTGATTGCCTTGGTGGGAGGTTCTGGCGTTTTACTTTATATAATTGCTTGGATCGTTGTTCCGGAAAATCCATATCAATTAAAAAATGATGATTATAATGGTGAAAATGTTAATGTTGACAAAGAGCATGAAAGGCCAAAAATTTCTTCAAACAGAAAAAGCAGCGAGGTATTTGGATGGATTTTGATTGCTTTAGGCTTATTTCTTCTCGTCAGGATATTCATGCCATGGTTTGATTTAAGGATTTTTTGGCCGGTGCTTCTTATAGCATTTGGACTTTTATTTATATTTAAAAAATAATGGTAAAAGTATCGGATTTTCCGGCATTTTACCATTTATCAAACAAATTCAGCTTTTTTGCTATTAGGTAAAAGGCAAATATGGCAATAAGCAGTATTAGTCCGCCAAAAAAACCTATTGCCTGTTTTGGAACGATTAGCGTCGATAATAGGACGGCTGTCAATAAAATTATGGTAAGCCATGGTCTTAAAGGAAACCCGCGCCTTTGACATTCAAAGTAATCCGGGTTTTCCTTCTTAAGCATAGGTCTGTATTTGATGAAAGTGTACAAGATGATGATCCAGTTAAAAAATTGTATGAATCCTGTAGCACTCGTTATATATTCGTAAACATCTTTAGGAAGGATGTATGAAAGCACGACGGCAACAAGAAGTCCGAAACTGCTTATCAATAGGGCGTATATAGGCACATCTCTTTTACTTAGCTTGCTTAAAAAAGTCGGTGCAAATCTTCCTTTTCCTAAAGAATACATGACCTGCGTTACTCCGTACATGGCTCCATTCATAGTAGTCAGTGCTGCTGTAAGTATGATAAAATTCATTATTGAATCGATATACGGTATGTTTGTAAATGAAAGCAGCTTAATGAATGGACTTTCTTTTGTGGATACTTCATACCATGGAATTACTCCTAAAAGTACGGCAATAGACGATAAGTACAATATGGACAGAAATAGTACGATGTACCTTCTCGCTATAGGTACATATTTTTTTGGTTTTTTTGTTTTTGATGCTGTCATGGCTGTGACTTCTATACCACCAAACGGTATTAAAGACATAAGCATTGCTCCTAAAAATCCTTTAATGCCATTTGGCAAAATGCCTCCATGAATGTAGTAGTTTTTAAATCCTATATTGCCTTTATTGCCAAATGCCCCGAAAAGTGCAAATATGCCGATGACAGTTATTATAAATAAAGCGGATACTTTTATTGTTGAAAACCAAGCTTCTACGGTGCCAAAATTTTTTGTGCCTAATGCGTTCACACAGATTACCATGATGGAATAAATCAGTGCGAATATCCAAAGTGGGACTTTAGGGAACCAAAACTTAGTAAAGATTGCTGATGCCGTCACTTCGCTGGACATGATGAATACACCTGCTGTCCAGTATACCCATCCGCTTAAAAACCCGCCTATGTCACCTAAGGCTTCTTCAGCGTATACCCTGAAAGAGCCGTCAACAGGATTTGCAACGATCATTTCAGAAAGGGCGCAAAAGACTTCAGACATTATAAATGCTGAGATAAGGTAATCTAATAGGACTATTGGTCCCGCTGTATGAATCGCTATGCCGCTTGCTAAGAAGAATCCGGCTCCAAGTATTCCACCTACACCTACCAATACCAGTTCGTTAACAGATAGATTTCCTTTTTCCAAAGCAATACCTCCATTATACAATTCATTCCATGACTTACTTTTTATTATTTGTAATTATTATGTGTTTTATTAACTTGAATTTTGGTTATACATGATGTAAAATTTCATTTATCAAAAATTATTGTGGAGGAAAGCCATGAAGTATTACATGTTAGATAGAATTGAAAGACTGTTTTTGTATTTTGTTACATTTATCATTTTATTAAGTGTAGCTGTATTGTTTGTGTTTGTCTTCGTAGATGTCAATATGAAAGGTATCAATGTGGAGCTGTCTGTATTGTGGTGGATACTTTACATAATCTTGTCTATGGCTTTGACAGTTGCATTATTTTCTATAGGCATTTCACAAGTCATTTTGCTTGAAGATTATTTTGTCGTATCATTGGGCATCATGGGCTTTGCCAGAATAAGATACGACAACATCGCTGGAATAAATGAAATAGAGAAAAAAATTAATTATAAAAGAGGCATTAACTTAAAAAACGATGTGTGCAGTTTGATCATTTCGAAAAAAGTTTATTAGAAGTACAATTAAAATCACCAATTAAAATCTATTACTTTTTGCTATTTGACAGGTATGCAAATGATATTGTCTTTTCAGCACCAAATTTGAAAGTATTAAAAGAAGAAATAAACAAAAAAATGTGATTCATATTTTCACAAATTTTATCATAGATAAAGTATTAAGCGCGTCTTTAAAGGCCTGCGCTTTAAGTCGATAAAATTTGTGAAAAGAGGTGCAAACGTTGCAAGTAAAAAACAGATTTATCGTGGTATTTGCGATTTTTATTATTTTAGCATTTAATGTGACACCGTCTTACGGTTTTACAAATACCATAACAGTCAATATACCGTCAAGGACAATATATTTTGTCTCGCAAAACATGTCAAAACTTTATGCGATAGCGGTTGGCAAGATCGTTTCTACATCCCCGTTGGGAACATACAGGATCATAAATAAGCAAGTAAATCCTAAATGGGTATCGCCATGGAATGGTGAAGTTGTACCATCAGGACCTGATAATCCTTTGGGATATAGATGGATGGGGTTTTACAGCGATTATGGAATACATGGAAATAACATGCCATCATCCATAGGTACTTTGGCGTCGTCAGGATGCATAAGGATGTACGAAGCGGATGTTGAAGAACTTTTTGATATGGTAAGTTACGGCGACATTGTGAACGTGGTATGCCAAACGATTTTTCCAAAGACTTCTCCGACTGGCGGCATGGCATTATTCGTATATCCGGATTTCTACAAAAAAGGCTTGAATACAAGGCAGCACATTGAAATTGAGCTGCAAAATTACGGCATAAAAGTAAGCGATGATACATTTAGAAAATTGTACAAATACGTAAATGTGAAAGATCCATTGGTGTTTTCGGAAGGATATAAGGTTATCAGAAACAATGAACTTGTCAGCAGTGATGTGTACAGATCTCAGGATGGCCAATTTTATATGCGTGTTGGTGATCTAAAAGGTTATTTAAACATTGATGACGAAAAAATTAAGGATTTAAAATCTGTTTTAGTAGACAATGCAAACTACGTAAACATTGATGATATAGCAAATTTGACAGGTTTAAAGTTTGTAGTAGACAATGATACAAATACGATTAAGATGATTGGAAATATAATTTACTATGACGGCAAGTTTTTGTCAACTACTAATTACGTAGATTATCAAAGTAGAGATATTTACATTCCAATCAAAGAATTTTTTACTGCAGCAGGATATACGGTGGAATGGGATCCGCAAGATGGAGTTATTGTAGATGGCAGAAGTATTAAATACAAGTTATACGAAAGCAAATCGTATATAAATCAAAAAGATTTGAGAAGCTTATATGGGTTAGATATCACTGTAGATTCATCATCAAATAAGATATACATTAAGCGCGATTAGCGCCTTTTTTTGTGCTTTTTTCTCAATCTGCTAAAATAGAAATGACAGATCGTTTGGAACTTATCACTTCTTTTTTCGTCAAATCACATTGAGGGGAGGTTTTATTGTTGGATGAAAGACAGCTCCTTTTTAAAGCACAGGAAGGAGATATTGAATCGTTTGAAAATGTTATAGTATCTTATCAGAATTACATTTACAATGTCATATACAGGATCGTTGGAAACAAAGAAGATGCGTTGGATTTAACACAAGAGACATTTATCAAAGCATTTGTGAATATAAAAAAGTTTAAAGGCAAAAGTGAGTTTAAGACGTGGCTATACAGGATCGCTGTAAATACTTCTCTTGATTTTATGAGAAAGAGAAAAGGTGTTGAAGAACAATTGCACGATATAAGTGATTTCAAAACGCCTGAAGATGTTTTTGACGATAAGATGACGAGAGATATAATCATGAGCGAATTGAACAAGCTTAAGAATGATTACAAAATCGCAATAATACTTAGAGATATAGAAGGGCTTACATACAGTGAAATAGCAGAAATAACAAATTCAAATATCGGGACGGTAAAGTCCAGGATATCCAGAGCCAGAAGTGCGCTTAAAGAAAATCTCAAAAAAATACCGGGCTTTATAAATATTTTTGATGAAAGGAGGCAATTGTGATGGAGTGCTATGCAGTCAGAAGGCTATTGAATCCCTATATAGACGAAGAACTAGATGAAAAATCAATGGACGATGTACGGGCACATTTAGATTCATGTGAAGAATGCAAATTGGAATACAATGAGCTTCTTTACACGAAAAGGCTCTTAGAAAATACGCCTCCTTTAGAGTTGCCAGATAATTTTGGCGAGACGCTTCACATCAAATTGATTGAAGGAAGGAAAAATAATCGTCGAAAGCCGATAAAAAGGATGATTTCAGTTGCGGCTTTTGCTGTCGCTTCAATATTTGCTTTGTCATTCGGATTTAATTTTTTGATGAATAATATTAAATTGTCTTCTCAGCCGCCTTTAAGCGTCAAAAGTGCTGCAAATTATTCATCGGAGGCTTCTACAGGCGGGAAAGAAGCTGCACCAAATCTTAAAAATAGCGTTTATAGCAGTTCGAATCAGACAAATAGAGGTTTAGATTCAGGGTACGAAAGGAAAATAACAAAAGATGCTGCGATATCCATTGAGATGAATTCTGTAGATGAAGGTTATAACAAGATTTTAAACATAAGCAAACAGTACAATGGGTATATTGAAAGCACAAGTGAAAGTACTTCAGAAAGTGGGCAGAAGACAGTCAACATCGTGCTAAAGATTCCCGCTGATGATTTTGAGTATGCTATTTCAAACATAAAGTCTTTGGGCGATGTCAAGATGATTAGGATAAACAGCAGCGATATTACAGAGCAGTATTACGATGTTCAAACAAGAATAAAAAATCTGGAGATACAAGAGGAAAGCCTACAAAACTTGATGAAAAAAGCTTCAAACATATCAGACATACTGCAGATTGAAGACAAATTAAATGATGTACAGACGCAAATCGATTCATACAAAAGTCAGATAAAGCTGTGGGACAGCATGACGGACATGAGCACAATTAATTTGACTTTCCTGTCAGCACTTCCACAAGCAGGGATAGACAAAATCTTTAGCGAGAATTTTTTTAAAGACGTTTTAGATGCAGGGGCAAAAAGCCTCAATGTATTTTTCGAGTTTATAAAGTATGCAATCGTGATGATAATATACCTATTGCCATTTGCAATACTCATATATCTGATATATAAAGGATATAGATTGTTCAAAAAATAATCATGGACAATTTACATCCTCTTTTTTTTGCGGTATATTAGATTACAAGAAGTTAAATAGGAGTGAGTGTATGTCGAAATTTTTGATCATAGATGGTAATAGCTTGATGTACAGGGCGTATTTTGCTCTGCCTGATTTGATGAACAGCGAAGGAATGCATACAAATGCCATATACGGTTTTTCAATGATGCTTCTTAAATTGCTGGAGGAGGAGAAACCAGACTACATAGCAATAGCTTTCGATAAAAAGGCTCCTACATTTAGGCACAAGGAGTACAGCGCTTATAAAGGAACCCGCCAGTCGATGCCAGAAGAGCTGATAGAACAGGTGGATATTTTAAAAGATGTGATAAATGCGTTTAACATAAAGACCATCGAGATAGAGGGCTTTGAAGCAGATGACATCATTGGTACAGTATCAAAAATTGCTTCCGAAAGTGGGATGGATGTGCTTATCGTCACAGGCGATAGAGATGCGCTTCAGCTTGTGTCGGCAAACGTAAAAGTGAAAATATGCAAAAAAGGCATAACGCAGATGGATGAGTACGATGAAAAGGCGGTCTTTGAAAAGTATGAAGTGACGCCACTTCAATTCATAGACTTGAAAGGGCTTATGGGAGACAAATCAGACAACATTCCGGGAGTGCCAAATATAGGGGAGAAGACGGCCATAAAGCTTATTAAAGAATTTGGATCAATTGAAAATTTACTGATGAATACAGATAAGTTAAAAGGGAAAGTAAAGGAAAATGTAGAAAACAATGCAGAATTAGCTGTTTTAAGCAAACGGCTTGCTACGATTGAGAGAAATGTTCCTATTGATATTGATTTGAATGAATACGCGGTGAAAAATTACGATGCCAATAGGCTTACAGAGCTATTTGAAAAATTGGAATTTTCAAGCCTCATCTCAGATTTAAAAGATGATAGTCGTGATACAAAGGATATTAAAGAATGGCCTGTAAGAGATTTTACATACGTTAAAAATGTTTTAGGAAAGTTTGATGTTTTGTCACTGTATCCATTCATATATGATGGAAAGATGAAAGCAGTATCATTTGCTTGCGGTGACGAATCGTTTTTTGTAGAGATAGATGATTATGACAATTTTAAATTGCTTAATAATGATAAGCTTACGTTGATAGGACACGATCTGAAAGATTTTTTAGTAAGCATTTCATACTGCGGCATTGAACTTAATTGTAAGATTTTAGATACGGCCATAATGACTTATCTTTTAAATCCATCTGAGTCGAATTACGACATAAGTCGCGTATTGAAAAAATACTTGAAAGAGGATTTGCAAAACATAGATGATATTGTAGGCAAGGGCAGGAATAAAAAGAGCTACGATGACATTGACAAAAGGCTTTTAGTCGATTATATGTGTTCAGTCGCATCAAGCTTATTTAAGTTAAAAGATAAGCTCATGTCATTTATAAAAGAGATGGAGATGGAAGATCTTTTAAAAAATGTGGAAATTCCGCTTATTGAAGTGCTAAAATCTATGGAGGTGTACGGCTTTACATTAGATAAGGATGTACTTAGAAGTATTTCTAAAGAAATAGATGAAAAGACAGATAAGATTGTAAAAGATATTTACGATGCTGCTGGATACGAATTTAATATTAACTCTACAAAGCAGTTATCAGAATTTTTGTTTGATAAACTGAATTTGCCAGCAATAAAAAAGACTAAAACAGGGTATTCGACTGACATGGAAGTTCTTGCAGAACTTATACCGTACAATGACATAGTAGGAGAAATAATAGAATATAGACAGCTTATGAAGCTTAAATCTACGTACATAGATGGCTTCATTCCCATCATGGATGAAAATAATAGGGTTCACTCTACGTTTAAGCAAACTGTTGCTGCTACAGGGAGAATTAGCTCAACAGAGCCTAATCTGCAGAACATACCTGTAAGAGAAGAGTTTGGCAGAAGGATAAGAAAGGCATTTGTATCAAGTTATGAAGATGGGCTTATAATATCTGCTGATTATTCTCAGATTGAGCTTAGGGTTCTTGCGCATCTTTCAGAGGACGAAAAACTTATTGAGTCATTTTTGAACAATGAAGATATACATTTAAGGACGGCATCGGAGGTTTTTAAGGTCTCGAAAGAAGAAGTGACAAGTGAAATGAGAAGGCGGGCGAAAGCTGTCAATTTTGGCATTGTATATGGTATAAGCGATTACGGCTTATCTAAAGACTTAAAGATTTCGCGAAAAGAAGCGAAAGAATACATAGACAATTATTTTGACAGATACAAGGGCGTCAAAAATTACATCGATTCAATAGTCAAATTTGCAAAGGAAAATGGGTATGTTACGACTATCTTAAACAGGAGAAGATACATACCGGAAATCAATTCAAAAAATTTTAACCAAAGGTCTTTTGGCGAGAGAATGGCGATGAATACGCCTATTCAAGGCAGTGCTGCGGATATAATAAAGATGTCGATGGTTAAAGTGTACAATGAATTAAAGGAAAGAGGATTGAAATCACGACTTATTCTTCAGGTTCACGATGAGCTTATAATTGACACACATCCTGATGAAGTTGAGATAGTCAAGGGGCTTTTAAAATCGATAATGGAAAATGTCATAAAGTTAAGAGTTCCTTTGGTCGTAGATATAGGACAAGGGAAAAATTGGTATGATGCAAAATAAAAGTGTCTATAAGACACTTTTAAATTATATAGATTGGAGGTGCGATGGTGAAGGTTATCGGATTGACAGGTGGAATAGCGTCAGGGAAAAGCACCGTTTCATCCATATTAAAAAGTCTTGGAGCAGTAATAATTGACGCTGATGTCGTTTCAAGAGAGATTATGATAAAGGGTACCGAGACATATAATATATTAGTAAGCGTATTTGGAAAAGAAATTTTGCGAAAAGATGGGGAGATAGACAGGAGAAAACTTGGCAACCTTGTTTTTGCTGATAAAGAAAAATTGAACAAATTAAATGAAATTACGCATCCGGAAATAATAAAAAGGATAAAAGATATAATAGAAGAAGAAAGAAAAAAGGGCAAAGAGAAAGCCATCGTGCTGGATGCAGCATTGCTAATTGAGATGAAGCTTTTTAATATGGTAGATGAAGTATGGCTTGTGGTTGTTGATAAAAAGACACAGATTAGAAGGCTTATGAAAAGAGACAATTTAAGCTATAAAGACGCATTAAACCGTATTAAAAGCCAGATGTCTATAGAGGACAAAATGAAGTACGCAGATTTCATAATTAATAACTGCAAGGATTTTAATGCTATAAAAAGACAAGTTGAGCTGTTGTGGGGACGTTTTTCAAAATAGAACATCTGGAGGTATTATATTGAAGTTTAAAAAGGTCATATTGGTGATAGTAGTAGCGATTACTGTTTTGACGGTATATGGAGTCAAGACAAATTGGTTTTTAAAGCAATTATATCCTAAGAAATACAGTCAACAGGTGTACTTCTATTCAAATCAGTATGGAGTAGATCCTAATTTGGTCTTTGCTATGATAAAGGCGGAAAGCAATTTTAATCCTGACAGCGTTTCAAGCAAAGGAGCTATAGGACTTATGCAAGTGATACCTGAGACAGGAACTTGGGTTGCTAATTACATAGGCATCAAAAATTTTAGCGTTAATATGCTTTTTAATCCGGACTACAATATAAATATAGGAACATGGTATCTAAAATACCTTTTAAAGCAATTTAATAATGATGTCACTTTGGCAGTAGCCGCATATAATGGAGGAAGTGGCAATGTTTCAAATTGGTTAAAGGACAAGAGGTACTCGGAAAATGGCAGCAATCTTAAAAAAGTGCCTTTTTCAGAGACGGATAAGTACATCAAAAAGGTGTTGAAGTATTATAAGATTTACACAAATTTATACAAATGATTTGAAGCATTGCACAACACTATGATGTGAGGGATCTTAAATGGATTTTGGGGTTTTGATTCTATCCATCATGTTGTTTTTCAGCATTATAGGAAAAAATGACAATGTTGCGGCTGCTATTCTAATACTTCTTTTGACGAAGCTTATGAACTTGGAAATAATTAATCAATTTGTATCGAAAAATGGCATGAATCTTGGTATAATAGTATTGACTATGGGAGCCTTATCTCCTCTTGCAATGAACAAAGTATCAATTGGCGACTTTTTAAATGCTGCAAAAAGCATGGAAGGAGTTATTACAATTATTGCGGGGATAATTGTAGCTGTATTAGCATCTATTGGCCTCAATACCATGAAGGTGGATGCAAATGGTGTCGTAGGTGTTTTGCTGGGTACTGTGATTGGTGTAAGCTTCTTTAAAGGAGCACCAGTGGGTCCGATGATAGCCCTTGGCATTACGACAATCTTACTTAGGATATTTAGATTATAGAGAGGGAGAAGAATACATATGAAAATCATCAAACATCTTGAAGACTTAAGGGAAGTTAAGGTAAGCAATGATAGAGAGTTTTTTTCTGCTACACATGATGAGATAAAAAATGGTGCGACTACTGATGTTTATTTTTTAAGGACACAAGATATTTTAAAGCATTTGGGGATTGATGGGAAAATTGTAACAGCGGAGATATTTGCAAGAAGAAGTGGTGTTTTTGCAGGACTGCCTGAAGTAAAAAATGTTTTGAAAGATAAAAACATTGAAGTATGGTCTATAGATGAAGGTGAGACATTTGAACCAAAGGAGACTGTTATGAGAATCATTGGGCCTTACAACGAGTTTGGTACGTATGAAACTGTGATATTAGGCATGTTGGCCAGCTCATGTGGATGGGCCACTGCCGCAAGGGAGCTTAAAGAAGTTATTCCAGATAAGCCTTTACTTTGTTTTGGCGCAAGACATGTGCATCCTGCAGTGGCTCCTGTCATGGAAAGGGCAGCCCTTATAGGTGGTGCCGATGATGCCAGTTGCATATTAGGCGCTAAGCTTTTAGGACGCGAGCCAAAGGGCACAGTTCCACATGCGGCTTTTCTGATAGCTGGTGACACTCTCACTATAGCAAAGGCTTACAGTGAAATAACGCCTAAAGATGAAAAGATAACTATTTTAGTAGATACATTTAAAGATGAAATTGAAGAATCATTGAGAGTTGCTGAATTCTTAGGAGATAGGTTGTACGGCATAAGATTGGATACGCCATCGGAGAGAGGAGGCGTAACGGCAAGCCTTGTGTATGAACTTAGGCAGAGGCTCAACCAGAAAGGGTTTAATAATGTCAAGATCATTGTGTCTGGTGGGCTTACACCTGAAAGAATAAAAGAGCTTGCATTAAGTGGTGCAGACGCATTTGGAGTTGGCAGTTATATATCAGATGCATCTCCTATAGATATGACGATGGACATTAAAGAAGTAGAAGGAGAGCCTATTGCAAAGAGAGGTCGAATTCCGGGAAGGATAGAGAATGCAAAACTAAAAAGAATAATATAATAGACAGGCATGAATCCATGCTTGTCTATACTATACCGAATGAATCGCAATTTATACAAAAAGGTATTGACACAAATAAAAAAACATTATATAATGACTAATGTGCTGACGATGTTGTGACGCGGGGGTGGCGGAATAGGCAGACGCGTACGTTTGAGGGGCGTATGGAGTTTTCCGTGCGGGTTCAAGTCCCGCCCTCCGCACCAAAATGAAAGCAGAATATTTTACATAAAAAATAAGCCTTTTGAAAGGCTTATTTTAATGCCATTTAATCATTATAAGTGACATGAATACAATCGCAACAATAGTCGTTGCCGTTATAAAAATAGATGCAAGCTTGGTGTTTAGATCTTTCTCGTTGGAGTATATGACTGCTACAAGTGCTGTTGGCATTATCGTCCCTAACATTATAGCTTTAATTGTCATCGACGCGGTATTGAAAAATAGAGGCAAGACAAAAAACAGTGCTATGCCTGGAGTATATTTAATGGCAAGACCTTTAAGTAGTGACAAAATTTCATCCTTTTCTAAATTAAAATCAAGAAAGTACCCTATTACAAACAAAGCCAATGTTGTATTTGGCATCGAAATTTGTTCTGCAAGGTTTACAATTAGGCTTGGAAATTTAATGCCTATGACATTCAAAATGAAGGCGATTATATAAGTGAGTGATTTCGGAAACTAATTTCCAGCGTCATACTATGGCATAAATTAGAAATTAGATACAGAAAATAACAAAGCCTTTGCGATAAAATACTGAAAAGAGGAAAGAAAATGTAAAATAATGAAAATCAATTTAAAAAAAGAGTATAAGAAATAAAGCCTAATAAAATAGGTTTAAAAATTAACAGTATATGGAATCTCAATATTTATGCTGCTCTACCTAATAATCCATCAAGCATAGAAATAAAATCAAACTTAGATTTTTTCAATCTAGCATCAAGATGGATATTAATAGAATGTATCATAATCCAGAAAGACCAACGCTTTTTGCCTCTGGTTTTAGATAGCTCCAACTCATAGTCATTAAGAAGCCTTTTGTTAACACGCTCAGAAGAAGTTCGCTTTTTCATCTCGCATTTCCATTCATCAGAACCACGTGGAATGACGGTAAACAAGCGAGGATCAGATGAAGGCTTCGTATAAACGGTTCTACCATAATCAGAAGAGGAGCACTTATCTTTACAATTACATGAATCAACTTTACCAGTCGCAAAAGGACAGCGCCATTTAATTCTGTTACGGTCTTTCATAAAACCATTGTAAACCATAGATAATCCTGCCATACAGACAGGAATACCATTTTCATTGATTTTAATAGTACCTTGGTACTTGCTGTTGTTTTTATTCTTCTTATTAAGCGGAATTACAGGTTTAATATTCCACTTATTAAGAAGATGATAAGTAGGGTAATTATCATGAGCACAATCACCAATAAATTTATCAAAAACGAAATCAGGATACAAAGCCCTTGCTTCAGACAAAGCAATAATAGCAGTAACACCATCATAACGAGGAGCCTCAACCAAGCGAAGATAAATCGGAATATCAGATTTAAGCTCTTCGTTGTATGTCACTAAAAAATAACCAGAATAACCATAAAACCATGTCTCATGATAACTATCCCAACCATAGCGAGCATCGGGGTCAGAGAACTTGCGATGGCAGTCACAATTAAATATACCCTTATTAGCACAATCACAAGTTCTAATACCGAAAGGACTTCCGCCGGTTTTAATACAAGTACCGTCACCGGAGATAGTAAGTTTTTCAATATCACCGAGGATGCCATCATTGGCGGAAGGCCTAACAGCAACATCGGCAAAAATTTGTTGAAGAAGCTTCTCAGGTCTTGACTCAAAAATTTTACCCTGTAAAGCCAAATCAACAAATTTCTGTATAATACCAGGGTGGCGTGGTGGGAGCTTCTGATTTTTAGCAAGTTTTTTACGTGGTTTGCGTTTAAAAGGATGGAGAGAATCCTGTCGGTCTTTTTCAATATCAGGATCCTCAAGCCATAACCTGTTAATCAAGTCATAATGAGTACCAACACCAGGAATATTATCAGGAGACACGCCAATCATGCAACACAAAAGATTATCATGATGAAGCGTGTAAACCCATTTAGTAATACTGTGACATTTAAGAAGAGACATAAGTACAAAAGACCGAAAAACTTCAGGCTGATTTTTGGCTGGAGAACCAGTATTAGAGTAATAAGGTTCCAGTACAGGTTTAAGAACATCAAGATCTAAATTATAGAGTTTAGATAAAGCTTCAGAAAATTGAAGGACACGATTTTTATCTGAAGCATAAATGGGTTGAATATTTTCGACAAGGAAAGACTGATAATCAGAATGCGAACGCCATGCGCCCAACATAAAATCACCTCAATAACAAGTAGTATGGTAAAAACACCATCCATTTCGATTATTGGGGCGATTTAAAAAAGTCAAGATAGAATGCAACCATATATGTTAAATAAAGGGAAATATAAAGAAAAAATCTTACAATGTAAATAAAGATGTAAATGAATTGGAAATCGAAAAAGGATTTCAGAATGAAATTTTGGGGGATAAATTTAAAAGATGTCTCCTGAAATTCAGATATATCAGGCAACAGAAGTTGCCGAAAATATTCATAAGTGTCAAAAGGTACAAAGCACAAGATCTTTTTGAATACTTTTTTTAGATCTAATTTATCGCTTTGAGAAAATGCGTATGCAGCAATATATGCGACTCCAAAGACGTTAAATGAATTTCCCATGTCAAACATGGCAATGTGCAAAAGACCATTGTTGCCGTAAATTTGTTGGACAAACGGGAAAGCGAAAAGACCTATGTTGTATCCGCAGAGAGATATAATCAAGGTGCCTTTTGTCTCTCTTTTTAAATTTGCGTTTCTAAAGGCCAAAAAGCCTATAATAAAAGTGATGAAGCCAAAAGCAAAGCCTGATAACGTCAAAACGAATAAATTCGTGTTTACTTTTGTCGTCAAGAAAACTTTTGCGATGCTGGCAGGCAACGTTATGTAGATAATAAAACTATTTAGCACCTTTCCTGTTTCTGCAGGCAGAAATTTCATTTTTTTTACCGCGTAACCGAAAAATATTATGATGATGCTTATTGCGACTTTTTGAAGTATGACTATTTGGCTCATCCGTATCCTCCTTTTCGTATATCAAATAAAATTATACTACAATAGATCGCTTATTTATAGAGATTGTAACAAATTTATAAATTTTTTATAAAATATATTAAGAGATTATTAAAAAAATCTTAAAAAATTATTATGAAAACATTGACTTTATTAATTATTTTTGATAAAATAAAAGAAACTTGTACATATTAGCAATCTTGCCGAATCCTATTTAGGTACGGAGGATTTTTCATGTTTGGGGTTAATCTGCCAGAGGCAGTAGGGATACCTTCTATTCCGCACCCGTCAACTAACTCCGGAGGCAAAAGGAAGGAGATTAGCTATGAATAGCAAATTAGGCAAATTTATTTTTGGTGTATCCGTTTTCGGCATGACGATGGTAGGTTCCTCGATGCTTACTCACATTTATGCAGCAGATCTTGGAAGCGGCATTGTCGTTGGAAACGGTGTAAATGTTAGAAATGGCGGAAGCTTGTCGTCAAAGGTTATCACACAGTTAAACTATAACGATGTGGTTACAGTGATTGGACAGGATAATGGCTGGTACAACATAAAGCTTTCAGATGGGACTGTAGGCTGGATATACAGCAAGTACCTTTCATTAAGATCTTCAAGTACGGTGTCAAGAGGTGATGTTGACAGAAGCATTGCCTCAAGGCTGATTGACTTTGGAAAAGAGTTTTTAGGAACAAGGTATGTTTACGGTGGTGAATCTCCATCAGGCTTTGATTGTTCAGGTTTTACTCAATACGTCTTTAAAAGCGTTGGCATTAGTTTGCCGAGGGTAGCTGATGAGCAAGCTACGGTAGGGACGTACGTCGATAGAGCAGATTTGCAGCCTGGTGATTTAGTGTTTTTTAAGACATTGGGTAGCAGCATAATAAACCATGCTGGAATATACATAGGAAATGGCCAGTTTATGCACGCTTCATCTGGCGCAGGAAAAGTCATGATAAGCTCTTTGTATGAAGACTACTACAGCACTCATTATGCTACAGCCAGAAGGGTTATACAGTAACTAAATATAACGACAAAAAGGCACTTTATGTGTCTTTTTTTGATGCATTTTTAGACGGTATTTTATAGTTTGTTGACTATTTAGGCATATTAATATATCATTATATATTGTATAAAATTTGCATTTGTGTGGAAGGAGTTAACCTAAATGGGGTTTGTAAGGGACGATATAAGGAATGTAGCTATAATAGCGCATGTTGATCATGGGAAAACAACTTTAGTAGATGGAATGCTTAAACAAAGTGGCATTTTTAGACAGAATGAAAAAGTAGAAGAGAGGGTAATGGACTCAAATGAATTAGAGAGGGAGAGAGGGATAACAATTCTTTCGAAGAACACTGCCATAAGGTACAATGGTGTAAAGATAAACATAGTTGATACACCTGGACATGCTGATTTTGGCGGTGAGGTAGAACGGGTACTTAAAATGGTTGACGGTGTACTGCTGCTTGTAGATGCCTTTGAAGGACCGATGCCTCAGACCAGATTTGTATTAAGCAAGGCTTTAGAGCTTAATTTAAAACCTATAGTAGTTGTGAATAAAATCGATAGACCTGATGCAAGGCCGGAAGAAGTCATCGATGAAGTCCTTGATCTTTTCATTGAGCTGGGTGCCGATGACGATCAGATAGATTTCCCTGTAGTATATGCTTCTGCCAGAGAGGGCATTGCTAAGTTAAGTTTAAAGGATGAATCGGTAGATCTGCGTCCTCTTTTTGACACTATCTTAAAAGAGATTCCGGCGCCGGAAGGTAATATAGATGATCCACTGCAGCTTATTGTTACGACCCTTGATTACGATGATTACATTGGAAGAATCGCTATTGGAAAAGTGGTTAGAGGTAAGATTGTGTCGGGAGAGAGTGTAGCAATATGTAAAAGAGATGGGGCTGTGCAAAATGTAAAATTAAGCAATTTGTATCAGTATGAAGGTTTGAAAAGAGTACAGGTTGATGATGCTAAGTTGGGTGATATAGTAGCTGTATCAGGCATAAGCGATATTGAGATTGGAGAGACGATAGCCGATCCAGAAAAGCCAGAGGCTGTAGACTTTGTTGAAATAGAAGAGCCAACCATTTCGATGACATTCGGCGTAAATACGAGTCCATTTGCAGGTAGGGAAGGCAAGTACGTGACATCGAGACATATAAGAGAAAGGCTTTTTAAAGAGCTTGAAACGAATGTTGCATTAAGAGTGGAAGAGACAGAGACGACAGAAGCATTTAAAGTATCTGGACGTGGCGAGCTGCATTTGTCCATTTTAATAGAGACTATGAGGCGAGAAGGATATGAGCTTCAGGTTTCTAAGCCATCTGTGATTATAAAGGAGATAAACGGTGTCAAGCATGAGCCTATTGAGCTTGTTACTATTGACATACCAGAAGATTACATGGGCGTAGTGATGGAAAAGATGGGCTCAAGAAAAGGGGAGCTTATGGATATGCACACTTTGAAGCCCGGTACATTAAGGTTGAAATTTAAGATACCGACAAGAGGATTAATTGGTTATCGCTCTGAATTTCTTACGGATACCAAGGGAAATGGGATAATGACGTCTATAATCTATGACTATGAACCGTACAAAGGTGATATACCAACAAGGTCAAGAGGATCTTTAGTTGCATTTGAGGCAGGTACCACAACGACTTATGGGCTTTACAATGCACAAGAAAGAGGAACTCTTTTTGTTGGCCCAGGTGTTGAAGTGTACGAAGGCATGATAGTTGGTGAAAATTCCAGAAGTGAAGATATAGATGTCAATGTTTGCAAGAAAAAGCATGTTACTAATTTGCGTTCTGCCACTGCAGATGAGGCATTAAGGCTTTCGCCTGTTAGAGAAATGTCTCTTGAAGAAGCTTTGGAATTTATCGCTAACGATGAACTTGTGGAAGTTACGCCTAAAAGTATAAGGCTTAGAAAGAAGATATTGAGCGCACAACAAAGGTATAAAAATGCTAAATATAAACAATAAAAGGGGGTATGACCCCTTTTTTTATTTTGAACCATCAGATGTGTCGTTGAGTATTTTGCTTATGTAGTTTATGGTTTCTTCATAAGGCGGTATGCCACTGTACTTATTTACGGATTCTTCTCCCGCGTTGTAAGCTGCTAAAGCTAATGCAGTATTGCTGTATTTATTAAGCAATTGGCTTAGTAGTTTTGTACCACCATCAATATTTTCTTCTGGATCGAATGGATTTGTTACACCTAAATACTGAGCTGTTGACGGCATTAACTGCATTAGGCCCATTGCGCCTGCGCTTGATACAGCATAAGGATTGTAGTCTGATTCGGCTTTTATGACAGCATTTATCAAATCCTTGCTGACGCCGTATTTTTTTGAAGCCTCATCTATATAGCTTTCTATTTTGTCTTTTGATACGGCAGGCATATCTGGCGTTTTATTATTGAAATCAGTTGTTTCAGATTTAGCATTGTCAGTAGAAGCAGTTTCTTCGCTTATCAATTCATTTAAGATGTCCTGAAATGAACTGCTTTTATCTACGAGGTTTATGTTTACAGGTAATCGCGATTGTATATCGCTAAATCTGCTTTCGATGATTGAATCTACATAATCCATTTTCCAAAACCTCCTCATATTATCTATAATTCGACAAAAAAATTAAAAATCCTTTATTCGTTTTAAAAAATGAGAATATAGTCTCAAATAATGAATGATTTGTAAAAAGGATTTTAGTGTTTGGTGTAGAATATATAATTAGGTGATTAATGTGTATACAGACGAAGAAAGCAAGAAAAATACAAAATTAGGCTTTAAAAGGGTTGTATTGCTATTGGCTTTGTCAATAGTAGCATCTATAGGAATAGGATTTGTCATTTCTCAGTATGCCATAAAGCCATATCTGGCTAAGCTGTCTGAAAAAAATGTTTATTCTTATTCCATGGAAGTGCCACAGATTAATTATTACGTTGTAAAAATAGGACAGTACAAGGATGAAAAAGATGCTTCATATAATTTGAATTTGCTTACCATGAAAGGAATCTACGGTGAAATCCTTAAAGATGGCGGAAATTATGTTTTGTGTTTGGGACAATTTATGGACAAAAAAGATGCCTATGATTTCAGCTTAAAGCTCAATAAAAGTGGCATTAATTCATCTGTAGCTTTGTACTATGGACCTGTTTATCAGATATACTATGAAAAAAGTTCGGAAGAAAGCGTAAAGGAAGCAATTGACAATATAGATGTTTTTTTAAACGATTTGTCACATTTATCACAGCTTTCGTATAAAATGGCATTGCAGACTGCCAGCGAAAAAGATATAGACGATACGGAAAAATACTTTAAAAAGTACAGCAACATGACTTATAATATAAATATAGATGAAAATTTAAAAAAAGTTTTGGAGGATACGAAGAAAATTAATAGTCAAATTTTAAACAATCTTGACGATGTAAGGACATCGTTTGAATTAAATGACGGAAATGCTTATGGATTGACTCAAAAGCTTCTTATGGATTCCATAAAACAGTATTATAACAGCATGAGTTATTATAAATAGGGGAGTGCAGCATGAAACTTGAAGAAGTGAAAGAAATATTAAACGCGGAAGTGCTTTGTGGTCATGATAGATTGTCTGAAGAAGTAAATACGGCTTGCGGCGCAGACTTGATGAGCGATGTTTTGGCTTCAAAAGATGAAAAATCACTGCTTTTAACAGGGCTTACAAATGTTCAAGTTGTTAGAACGGCGGAAGTCTTGGGAGATATAGTGTGTATCGTCTTTGTGAGAGGAAAAGAGCCTGGACCTGAGATCTTGGATATGGCAGCTTCTGCGTCTATAGTGGTTATGAAGACAGATTATCCGCTTTTTATCGCTTGCGGCCTTTTATATAAAAATGGACTTAATTGTGGGAGTGAATTTTAATCGTGAAGCCGTATACAATGGATTTTGATGTTAAAGCAAGAGATTTTTCATCTGCAGGAGAGTCGTCAAGTAAGTTCCGGAAGACTTTGCTTATGCTTTCGATACCATCTGACATAGTTAGAAGGGCATCGATTGCAGCTTATGAAGCTGAGATGAATATAGTCATTCATTCTTATGGAGGCAAGATGCATTTTGAAATATATAAAGACAAAATTGTGATAGTCGCTGAGGATACAGGCCCTGGCATAAAAGATCTGGAACTGGCTATGAAAGAAGGATATTCCACAGCGCCAAAAGAAGTGATTGAAATGGGGTTTGGCGCAGGGATGGGGCTGCCAAACATGAAGCGAAATGCCGATACTATGGAAATAGTTAATCACGATGAAAGCGGGACGAAAATCGTCATGACGATTAATTTTTAAATTCTAAGGTGGGTTGTTTACAATGTATTTTCATTCTGTGACTCTTGATAGAGATAGGTGTAAAGGATGTACCAATTGTATAAAAAGGTGCCCTACTGAGGCGATACGTGTGAGGGATGGAAAGGCAAAGATAATAAAAGAGAAATGTATTGATTGCGGGGAGTGCGTAAGGGTATGCCCTTATCATGCTAAAGTCGTGGTGACAGACGATATAGGCATGATGGAAAATTACAAATATAGAATCGCTCTTCCAGCGCCTTCTCTTTACGGGCAATTTAAAGATATGACAATAGGCGACATATTGGCATCTTTGCAATCATGCGGGTTTGACGAAGTTTTTGAGGTTGCTTATGCTGCTGACATCGTATCGTATATAACTCGAAATATAGTAAAGGCGAAAGATTACAAAAGGCCCATTATATCATCCGCATGTCCCGCTATTGTTCGGCTTATTCAACAGAGATTTCCTTCATTGATGGATAATATTTTAGATATAATGCCGCCTGTTGAGGTGGCTGGGAAAATTGCCAGAGATGAAGCTAAAAAGAAAACAGGGTTAAAAGACGAAGAAATAGGAGTGTTTTTTGTATCGCCGTGTGCTGCGAAAGTCACCAGTGTGAAAAATCCCATAGGCATTGAAAAGTCGTATATAGACGGTGTTTTTTCCATGAGGGATGTCTACAGCATGATATTGGACAAAAGAAAATTTGCTGAGAAGAAAATTGAGCATACTTCATCAATGATTGGAGTTGGATGGGCAAATGCAGGCGGTGAATCGTACGGCACATCATTGGAAAATTGTCTTTTTGTAGATGGAATTCAAAATGTCATAGGTGTATTAGAGGATATTGAATTAGGAAAATTAGACGACATTGATTTTTTTGAAGGTCTTGCTTGTGTTGGTGGATGTGTGGGAGGCCCTTTGACTGTTGCAAATAATTTTATTGCCAGAAATAGGATAATGAAATTAAAAGAAAAATTAAACAAGGATGTATCGGTAAAAAAATATATAGCGGTGGATTTTCATGAGTTTATGCTAAATGTCAAACTTAAAAAAAGCGATGTTTTAAATTTAGATGAAGACATAGACAAAGCTATTGACATGATGAAATCAATTGATGAAATCTATAAAAGCTTGCCGGGACTTGATTGCGGTTCTTGTGGCTCCCCTGGATGCAGGGCTCTTGCAGAGGATGTAGTAAAAGGATTTGCCAGCGAATATGACTGCATCTTTAAATTAAAAGACAGGATAAAGATACTGGCAGAAGAAATAAATAAACTTTCTATAAAAATTCCGCCTGTAATAGGCAGTGATAAGGAGGTAAAGCCTTGAAAGTAAAGGATATATTAAGCCATGAATTTACTTTGGTAGCAGGTGAGGGAGGCATAGAAAAGGAAGTAAGCAATGTCTATGTGTGTGATTTGCTAAGCTTTGTAATGTCTCACGTGAAAAGCGGAAGCGCATGGGTGACGATTCAGACGCATGTGAATGTGATTGCGGTTGCCGTTATGACAGATATAAGCTGCATCATCATCTGTGAAGGAGAAAAACTTGATGAAAATGCTAAAGAAAAGGCTGATGAGGAAAACATACCTGTTATAGCGTTTAATGGCAGTTCATTTGAAGCAGCAGTTAAATTAAGTGAGATGATTAAATGAAGTTTTACTATGATTTGCACATTCATTCATCATTATCGCCATGTGCAGATGATGATATGACTCCTAATAATATTGTCAATATGGCTTTGATAAAAGGCCTTGACGTAATATCTTTGACAGATCATAATTCAACTAAAAATGTCGAAGCCGTCCATGAATTATGCCGGCAGAAGGGAATAAAGTTTATACCAGGCATAGAGGTTCAGACAAAGGAAGAAGTTCATGTATTATGTTATTTTTTTGATATTCTCGACTGTTTGAATTTTGGTGAAATGATTTATAACAGCTTAGACTGCGTAAAAAATAACAAATATCTTTTCGGAAATCAATTGATTATGGATAAAGACGACAATATTGTGGATGAAGCAGAAAAGCTGCTTCTATCTTCCAGCAGCTTTTCTGTTGATGAAATCTTTAGAATGATGGATGGCATTGGTGCTGCTGTGCCTGCTCACATAGATCGCACTTCTTACAGCATCATTTCAAATCTCGGCTTTATACCAGATATATCAAATCTTAAAACTGTAGAAGTTTCTTCATCATTGATTGCCAATCGCATTGTAGATGAATGTATAAAGAAGTATAAAAGACTCACTTCTTCTGATGCTCATCATTTAGGCCACATAAGCGAAAGGGTAAATTGCTTTGATTTAGATGATTTGAATATGGTAGTCGACTGGATGTGCAAGTAAAGAAAACATATCAAATTAGTCGGGATTATCAGAAAATAAAAAAATTTTTATTTTTAACTGTTAAAAAAATAATTAACATATGGTATAATAATTATGTCCTATTTTGCAATTTTAAAGATTAATTTTTTTAAAAGGAAGGTATTAGATGCAGGCAATCTACGAAAAATTCAGCGAAGAAAATATAAATAAGTTAAAAAAAGTGATAGACCAATTGAAAGATACAGACGGTTCTTTGATTGCTGTCATGAATGAAGCTCAAGAAATATTTGGCTATTTGCCTATAGAAGTTCAGCAATTTATTTCAGAAGAAATGAATGTACCATTGACAGAGATATTTGGAATCGCGACTTTTTACTCACGTTTCACATTAAAGCCATCCGGGAAGTATAAAATCGGCGTTTGCCTTGGCACTGCTTGTTACGTAAAAGGTTCTGCGATGGTATTAGACAAATTAAAAGAGAAGCTTGGCATAAGCGTAGGAGACGTGACAGGTGATGGCAAGTTTTCACTTGAAGCGACTCGCTGTTTAGGTGCTTGCGGTCTTGCACCTGTAATGATGATAAACGGAGAAGTTTTTGGCAGATTGACACCTGATGATGTTGAAGATATATTGAAGAAATTTGATTAAGATATGAAAGAGTTATCGCTTTACATTTTAGATATTGCTCAAAATAGTATAAAAGCTGGTGCAAAAAATATATCGATCAAATTAGAAATTGATCATAAAAAGGATTTTATGCGTTTAAGCATTGAAGATGACGGTTGTGGAATGGACGATGAACTTTTAAAAAAAGCGTTTGATCCTTTTACGACAACAAGGAAAGAGCGGAAAGTTGGATTGGGTTTGCCTTTTTTTAAAGAATTAGCCCTTCAATGCGGCGGAGATGCAAAAATAAGGTCTCAAAAAGGTGTTGGCACTTATGTAGAAGGAACTTTTAATCTTTCAAGTGTTGATTTGATTCCAATTGGCGATATACCTTCTACTATAGTTTCGCTTATAGTCTCTGATAGTGATGTTGACGTGTTATTTGAAATTATATCGGATGGTAGAAAATTTTCCTTTAATACTTTGGATGTTAAAAAACTGCTAAATGGCGTAAAGATTACAGAGCCTTCTGTATTGCGGTGGCTAATTGAGTACCTTGAAGAAAACATAAATTGTGTCATGGAGGTGTAAATATGAAATCTATAGAGGAATTAGAAAAAATAAGAAAAGAGACATTGGAAAAGGTAAATCTTCGTAAAGATAGAAACGGCATAAGAATTACGGTCGGCATGGCTACGTGTGGTATAGCTGCTGGCGCAAGGCCAGTTATGATGGCTATATTAGATGAGCTTGGCAAGAGAAATATTACGGATGTAGTTGTTGCTGAGACTGGTTGTATCGGCATGTGCAAATATGAGCCTATGGTAGATGTTTATGTTCCTGGACAAGAAAAAGTTACGTATATAAAAGTTGATGAAAACAAGGCAAGGCAGATAGTTGCGGAACATGTAGTTAACGGACATCCGATTAAAGAATGGACTATTAGTAGTGTTGAATAAAGGAGGGCTGTAGATGTTATATAGATCACATGTTATGGTGTGCGGTGGTACTGGATGTACATCGTCAAATTCAGATAGAATAGCAAAATGCTTTGAAGAAGAAATTGCAAATAAAGGTTTAGACAAAGAAGTTCAGGTTGTAAGAACTGGATGCTTTGGACTTTGTGAGTTGGGCCCAGTTGTTGTCGTGTATCCAGAAGGCGTGTTTTACAGCTGTGTCAAAGAAGAATATGTTCCGGAAATCGTGGAAGAACACCTTCTAAAAGGAAGAGTTGTTAAAAAGTATCTTTATGGAGAAAGCGTCACAGAAGAAGGAATCAAACCTTTAGAGGAAACAGCATTTTTCAAGAAACAGCAGAGAGTTGCTTTAAGAAACTGTGGTCTTATAAACCCAGAGGATATAAAAGAAGCAATTGCATTTGATGGCTATAAAGCATTGGCAAAGGTATTGACTGAGATGACGCCTGAGGAAGTCATAAATGAGATTAAAAAGTCAGGCTTAAGAGGTAGAGGTGGTGGTGGCTTCCCTACAGGTATAAAGTGGGAATTTGCTTACAACCAAAAAGAGACGCCTAAGTACGTCGTTTGTAATGCTGATGAAGGGGATCCTGGTGCCTTCATGGATAGAAGCGTATTGGAGGGAGATCCTCACAGCGTTTTGGAAGCTATGGCTATAGCAGGATATGCAATTGGTGCTAACCATGGTTATATTTATGTAAGGGCTGAATATCCTCTTGCAGTAAAGAGGCTTCAAATTGCGATAGATCAAGCAAGAGAATACGGACTTTTAGGCAAAAATATTTTCAATACGGGATTTGACTTTGATATAGAGATAAGGCTTGGAGCAGGTGCTTTTGTCTGCGGTGAAGAGACTGCACTTTTAAATTCTGTCATGGGAAAACGCGGTGAACCAAGGCCAAGGCCTCCATTCCCTGCTGTAAAAGGCGTGTGGGAAAAACCAACTATCATAAACAACGTTGAAACTTATGCAAATATTCCTGCGATAATATTGAATGGTGCAGAATGGTTCGCAAGTATAGGCACTGAAAAATCTAAAGGCACAAAGGTATTTGCTCTTGGCGGAAAAATCAACAATACTGGCTTGGTAGAAATACCTATGGGTACAACCCTGAGAGAGATCATATTTGAAATAGGTGGCGGAATACCAAATGGCAAGAAATTCAAAGCAGCTCAAACTGGTGGACCATCTGGTGGATGCATTCCTGCGGAGCATTTAGATACACCTATTGACTATGATTCGCTTCTTAATATTGGTTCCATGATGGGTTCAGGTGGACTTATCGTAATGGACGAAGACAACTGTATGGTTGATATTGCAAAATTCTTCTTGGAATTTACCGTTGATGAATCATGTGGCAAATGCTCACCATGTCGCATAGGTACGAGAAGAATGTTGGAACTGCTTAATAAGATAACATCAGGAAAGGGCGAAGAAGGAGATATCGAGAAACTTGAAACTCTTGCTAATTCCATAAAGGCGTCTTCTTTGTGTGGATTAGGTCAAACAGCTCCTAACCCTGTTCTTTCCACTATAAGGTATTTTAGAGATGAATATGAGGCGCACATAAAGGAGAAAAGGTGTCCTGCAGGTGTTTGCCAGGCACTTCTGAAATTTAGAATTGATCCAGATAAATGTAAGGGATGCGGCATATGTGCCAAGAATTGTCCTACAAACGCCATATCTGGAAAAGTAAAGCAGCCTCATGTGATAGATCAAGATAAATGTATAAAATGTGGAACATGTATGGATAAATGTCCGTTTGATGCTATATACAAGAAATAGTAATGAAAGGAGTGCAAAACATGGATAAAGTTCGAATAACTATTGATGGAATTCCTGCAGAAGTACCTGCTAACTATACAGTATTGCAAGCTGCAAAATATGCAAAAATTGAGATTCCGACATTATGCTACCTTGAAGAGATAAACGAAATAGGTGCTTGCAGGCTATGCGTTGTTGAGATAAAAGGCGTTAGAAATTTACAGGCATCTTGTGTTTATCCTGTAAGCGACGGAATGGAAATATACACGAATACTCCTCGTGTAAGAGAGGCAAGGAGATCTAATTTAGAGCTTATACTGTCTGCACACGACAGAAGCTGCCTTACATGCGTAAGAAGCGGAAACTGTGAGTTGCAAGATTTAAGTAGAAAGTCTGGCATAGATGAAATAAGGTTTATGGGCGAAAATATAAAATATCAAAAAGATGAGTCGTCTCCTTCCATCGTAAGAGACCCAAATAAATGCGTATTGTGTAGAAGGTGTGTTGCTACCTGCAACAATGTGCAGAATGTTTTCGCCATAGGCATGGTTAACAGAGGATTTAAGACTATTGTTGCACCTTCATTTGGCAGAGGTCTAAACGAATCACCATGTATTAGCTGCGGACAGTGTATAGAAGCATGTCCTGTCGGAGCGATTTATGAAAAAGACCATACAAAGATTGTTTACGATGCGCTTTTGGATGAGAAGAAATACGTTGTAGTTCAGACAGCACCTGCTGTGAGAGTTGCACTTGGTGAAGAGTTTGGAATGCCTTATGGTTCGATAGTGACAGGGAAAATGGTATCAGCTTTAAAAAGGCTTGGGTTTGACAAAGTGTTTGACACAGACTTTGCTGCAGATTTAACCATAATAGAAGAAGGAAATGAACTTTTAAAGAGGCTTAACGAAGGCGGTAAGCTTCCTATGATAACATCCTGCAGCCCTGGATGGATAAACTATTGTGAAAGGTATTATCCAGAATTTATAGACAATCTTTCTACTTGCAAATCGCCTCACATGATGATGGGCGCAATAATAAAGAGCTATTTTGCGGAAAAAGAAGGAATAGATCCAAAGGATATCTTCGTTGTATCAATTATGCCGTGTACTGCCAAGAAGTATGAGATAGACAGGCCTCAAATGATAGTAGATGGCATGAAAGATGTAGATGCTGTTTTGACGACGAGGGAGCTTGCTCGTATGATAAAACAGTCAGGCATAGATTTTGTCAACTTGCCTGACAGCGAATACGACAATCCGCTGGGCGAATCATCCGGTGCTGGTGTCATATTCGGTGCTACAGGCGGTGTCATGGAAGCGGCTTTAAGAACTGTTGCAGATATAGTTGAAGGAAAAGATATTGAGAATTTTGAGTACGAAGAAGTAAGAGGATTGGAAGGAATAAAAGAAGCGAAGATTGACATAGGCGGAAAAGAAATAAAAATAGCTGTAGCAAATGGCACAGGGAATGCTAAGAAACTCTTAGACAAGATAAAGAATGGCGAGGCAGAGTACCATTTCATAGAAGTCATGGGGTGCCCTGGCGGTTGCATAATGGGCGGCGGACAGCCAATACACAATCCAAATGAAAAAGATTTGGTGAGGAAAAGTAGGTTAAAAGCCATATATGAAGCAGATAAAGACTTGCCTATCAGAAAGTCTCACAAAAATCCAATGATAACAAAGCTGTACGAAGAATTCTTAATAAGCCCATTAGGAGAAAAATCTCATCACTTGCTTCATACAACCTATAGCAAAAAAGATCTTTATCCTATGAATGATTAAAAAATCTCCCTAAAGGGAGATTTTTTTTGCCATAAATAACATATTAAAAAAAGATTAGATTATGTCGAAATACAATATATTTATGTTATAATTAAAAGGAAAAGTTTTAAAACAAGTGATTTGGGAGAAAATAAACAGAAGGAGTGGGAAGATGAAGAGAAGCAAGGGAATTGGTACATTGTGTTTTTTGCTTTTAGTAGGTCTTCTTTTTGGTGGATTTGTTGGAGACTTCCTTGCTAAGTACGTTCATGCTTTTTCGTACCAACAGATGATAGGAATGAACAGTCCAATAAATATCGACCTAAATTTTATAAAAGTATCGTTCCTGTTGGCTTTTAGGTTCAACTTGGGAACTGTAATAGGACTTATAATTGCTATATTTTCGTATTATAAGGTAAAATAATCTATAAGATCGAAAGTGGAGTATGTGTATATGGAAATTGTACTTGCATCTGGTTCTCCCAGGAGAAGCGAAATACTATCAAATATTGGTGTGAATTTTTCTGTAATGCCAAGTGATGTAGAAGAAGTGACAGATGAAAAAGAGCCAGAGAAGATTGTCATGGATTTATCAAGAAAAAAAGCATCATTCGTCGCAGAAAAATTAAGTGGTGATTTTCTAATTATAGGAGCCGATACAGTAGTTTTTGCAGATGGAATTGTCCTTGGTAAACCTAAAAATAAAAGTGACGCCTTTAATATGCTAAGGATGCTGACAGGGCGATGGCATCAAGTTTATACTGGCATTACGGTCGTATCATTGAAACAGAATAAAATAGTTACAGAATATGAAAAAACAGATGTTTACATCAAAAGTTTAAGCGATGAAATGATCTTTAATTATATAGAAAAAGGCGAGTACATTGATAAAGCAGGTTCATATGCCATACAAGGCTATGGTTCGCTTATTGTGGAGAAGATAAATGGCGATTATTACAATGTAGTAGGGCTTCCTATATCAAAATTGCATGATATTTTGTCGAGAGAATTTAACGTGCATTTGCTTTAGGGGGGTAATGTATGGGAGAGGAATCTCGCGTAACGATTAAAGATTTGCCAGAAGATGATAGACCACGAGAAAGACTCATAAAATACGGCCCGTCTGTATTGTCAAACGCCGAACTAATGGCTATAATTATAGGGACGGGAAATAAAGATGAGAGTGCCATAATGTTGTCACAAAGGCTTTTAAGCGAAGGGCATGGGCTTAAATACCTGTTAGACACAGGTGTAGAAAGGCTTTCAGAGATAAAAGGCATAGGATTGGCAAAAGCAGCGAAAATCAAGGCTGCTATTGAGCTTGGACGCAGAATGGCCCTTGCAGGCTACAGTGACGGCTATATCATAAAGAAACCTGACGACGTGATAAGCTTGCTTATGGATGAAATGAGATACTTAAACAAAGAGCACTTTAAAGTAGTTTTGCTGAATGTGAAAAATAAGGTGATTGCTGTTGACACTGTTTCAATAGGGAGTTTAAATACTTCTATAGTTCATCCGCGAGAAGTATTTAAAGCTGCTATCGAAAGGTCAGCATCTTCTATAATAATGGTTCACAATCATCCAAGCGGTGATCCCACTCCCAGCAGAGAAGATGTAGAAGTATCAGATAGGATTTATAAAGGTGGCAATTTAATAGGAATAAAGGTATTAGATCATATTATTATTGGTGATGGAATAGGTATAAGTTTGAAAGAAAAAGGCTATTATGATTTTGATAAATAAGGAAGGAGTTATAAAAAGGATGAAAGGATTTTCAAGGGATATAGGTATTGATCTTGGAACTGCAACAACACTTGTCTATGTTCAAGGGAAGGGAATTGTGTTAAGAGAGCCTTCTGTGGTGGCGATAAAAAATGACACACATACAGTTTTAGCTGTAGGTGAAGAAGCCAAAAAAATGGTTGGAAGGACGCCTGGAAATATCGTCGCCATAAGGCCAATGAGAGATGGCGTAATCGCCGATTTTGACATAACAAAGATGATGCTGGATCATTTTATCGGCAAAGTAAATCCGAGAAAGGGATTATTTAGACCGAGAGTCATAGTTGGGATTCCGTCAGGCGTTACAGAGGTTGAAAAGAGGGCTGTAATAGAAGCATCGCTGCAGGCAGGTGCAAAAGAAGCTCATACCGTTGAAGAACCGATGGCAGCAGCTATTGGTGCCGGTTTACCTGTAGAGGAGCCTACAGGAAGCATGGTTGTGGATATAGGCGGTGGTACTACTGATGTAGCTATCATATCTTTAGGCGGAATTGTTACAAGCAAATCTTTGCGAGTTGGCGGAGATGAGATGGATGAGGCAATAATAAACTACATCAAAAGAGAGTACAACTTGATGATAGGTGAGAGAACGGCAGAGGAAGTAAAGATCCAAATAGGCTCAGCTTTTCCAAAAGCGAAGGAAGAATCAATGGACATAAGAGGAAGAGATTTGGTATCAGGGCTTCCAAAGACATTAAAAATTACATCGACAGAGATCTTAGAAGCATTAAAAGATCCGGTTTCCAGCATTTTAGATGCCATCAAATTGACACTTGAAAAAACTCCGCCAGAGTTGGCAGCAGATATTATGGATAGAGGTATAATGCTTACAGGCGGTGGCGCTCTATTAAGCGGCATAGACAGGCTTATACGGCAGGAGACAGGTATGCCGATTCAAATTGCTGATCAACCACTGGATTGTGTTGCATTGGGAACAGGAAAGATCTTGGAAGAAAGTTCTTTGTTTAAAAGGGTCTTGACGCCTACCAGCAAGTTAAACTGAGAGGAGTGGTAAAGTGCCACGATTTCTCAAAAATAAACAATTTATATTTGTTATAGTTATAGCCGTGGCACTTATATCCGCCATGGCATACACTTATGGCGGTGGACGCAATGTGACACCCATTGAATCAGCTATAGGCGGTATTTTATCTCCTGTAGAAAAGGTGTTTTACTCAGTAGGTAACAGTATTTCTAACTTTTTTGCTTCAGTAAAAGAGATTGGGACACTAAGAGCAAAAAATGCTGAATTAGAAAAAGAAGTAATTAAGTTAAGCAAAAATGACATTATGCTTCAGGAGTATATAAACGAGAATAACAGATTGAGGGACATGCTTAATTTCAAAGACAACAATACGAATATAACGACAAAGCCTGCCAATATAATAAGCAAAAATCCGGGAAACTGGTTTAATACATTCAATATTGATGTTGGCTCAGACAATGGAATAAAACCTAAAATGGCAGTTTTGGACGAGAAAGGCAATTTAGTTGGAATAGTTACAGATGTGGGTAAGGATTGGTCAAAAGTTTTATCTATAATTGATGTAGACAGTTCGGTGAGCGCTTTAGATGTAAGGACAAGAGACAATGGCATCGTCCGGGGAGATTCCAATGGAAATCTAAACATGATATATATACCAATTGATTCCAAGATAGAAAAAGGCGATGTTATAACCACATCTGATATGAGCATGTTTCCGAGAGGACTTATAATAGGCAGAGTAGAAAAAGTAGAAAAGGACGAAGGTTCCCTTTTGAAGCAGGCTGTTATAAAGCCAGAGGCTGATTTCGAGAGATTGGAGTTTGTGCAAGTAGTGACAAACATGAAAACAACCGGAGATTGATTAAGACATTTGGCATGTTTTACGGAGGGTAAAATGAGGAGCATTTATAAGTACCTTTTAATTGTATTTGCAATAGTTCTTCAAGCTACGTTGATGAAATACATTGCTATATTAGGCGTTAAACCTGACGCCTTATTAATTTTAGTTATTGCTTTTTCTCTTTTAAATGGTTCTGGTGAAGGCATCACTTTAAGCCTTTTTGGCGGAATTTTAGTAGATGTGCTTTTCAACAACGCTATAGGTTTTGTGACAATTTCGCTTCTTATTGTGGCGTATTTAACAGGGATACTTAGCAAAAATGTTTTTAGGGAAAGCACATTTGTAGCCTTCATATTTGTGTTTTTAGGAACGATCCTTTACAACCTCATCATGATTTTTTCCATGCTCCTCATGAAATATGATTTAAATCCATCGTATTTGTTAAATGTAGTAATAGTTCAATCAATTTACAATTCCATAATAACTATTTTTGTGTACAAGTATATAGTCCGGCTTAATAGTTTTGTCAAATCAAAAAAATTTTTTTTTAAAATTTAGGTGGTCCAATTGAGTGAAGGTTTAAAGAAGAGATTTAATGTATTAGGATGGGTAATAGCTTTGATGCTTATTACTCTTATAGGAAGATTGGTTTATCTGCAGCTTATAAAAGGTGACTACTATAAAGAGCAGTCATTGGGCAATGCGATAAGATCCATAATCATTACAGCGCCTCGAGGAGATATAGTCGATAGAAACGGCGTAAAACTTGCTACAAATAGGCCAAGCTATTCGGTTGAGCTTTTAAGAAGCGATGCTAAAGGCGTCAATCTAAATGATGTCATTTTGAAGTTGTTGAATATCCTCAATAAAAACGGTGTAAAGTATAAAGACGATTTGCCTATATTTTTAGACAGCAATAACAATCCTTATTTCAATTTTCAAAATCCAGATGAAAGCAATGTGTCGCAATCGGTTTTGAAACAGAGGGAGCTGCAGTGGAAGAAAAACAACAACATCCCTTCAAATGCTACAGCCAGTGAAGCATGGCAGCTATTGATAAATAAATTCAAAATATCAAAATCGCTGTCTCCACAGGATATCCGAGGCATAATGGCTGTTCAGCAATTGATGCTGGAGCAAGGATATACACAGTACAAGCCTGTAGAGATAGCCACCGATGCCAACCAGCAGACAGTTGCAGAGATTGAGGAAAATCATTTAGATTTGCCTGGAGTGATAATAGAAGTCAAGCCAATAAGGCTATACCCATTCAAGACACTGTTGTCGCAGACATTAGGATACATCGGCCGCATGACTGCTGAGGAATGGAAAAAGTACAGCCAAAAGGGCTATCAGATAACAGATCTTGTGGGACATTATGGACTTGAAAGCTATTTAGAGAAGTATTTAAGGGGAACTGACGGGAAACAGCAAGTAGAAGTAGACAATTACGGCAGGTTAATAAAAAAATTGGACGAAGTCAGTCCTAAACCTGGAGACACTGTATACCTTACGATAGATGAAAAATTGCAGCAGGTTGCAGAAGAATCGTTACAGAGAACCATGGAAAACATAAGGCAAACAAAAAGAGGTCCACATGGTGAATACCTGCCAGCAAATATCGGTGCAGTAGTCGTTACGGATATAAATACAGGTGAGATCTTGGCGCTTGCCAGTGTACCAGGTTATGATCCAAATATATTTGCTTCAGGCAATCCACCCAGCAGCATTGTAAATGAACTGTTCAAACCGAGGAATGCCACTATTGACCCAAGCCCTATATTCAATTACGCTACACAAGGTGCAGCGCCTCCTGGTTCAACATTTAAAATGGTAACAGCGTTGGCAGCATTGGAGTCTGGTGTAACGACCGTAAACGAAAGGTACGTTGATACGGGTATATATGCTCCTACGGGTCAAGAGAACTGGCTGTACGGTGAATACGGAAGGACGCAGGGTGCAGTAAATGTATCAGACGCAATAAAGTATTCTACTGACACGTATTTTTACGAGATGGGCCGCAGAATGGGGATAGACAAAATTGACGAATATGCTCACATGCTGGGTTTAGACCAGAAGACAGGCATAGAGCTTTACGAGACGACGGGAATAATCTCCAGCAAGAAATTTAAGCGTGATTACAATTTATCAATTTTGAAGTCGATGGTTAAATCCGACTCAAATCCAAATGGAAAGATAACACAGGAACAGTACGATAAGATAGTAAGCTTGATTGACAAAGGCAATTTTAGCGATTACTCCACATTTTTGCAGCTTAAGAAGATGGGAATAACAGATCCTAAATTGCAGATGACCATATGGCAGTTGATGGATGCCACTAAGTGGACTTTAGTAGACACCACAAACGCATCTATAGGTCAAGGCAGCAATCAATTTACGCCTATAGAGATTGCCAGCTATTTATCAACACTGTTAAACGGAGGAACAAGATACAGATTGCATCTGGTAGACAAAATTGTCTCTCCTGATGGAAAGGTAATAGAAAAGGAAAAACCTGAAGTATTAGACAAGATAAACATACCTCAGAAGTACTTGGATGCTATAAAGTTGGGAATGAAAGGCGCTACAGAAGAAGGTGGTACTGCCAGTGCGGCATTTGCTAATTTTCCAATACCTGTTGGAGGCAAGACTGGTACTGCCGAGGTAGGCTCCCATGGCACGAAGGTGATGCAAAACTATGCATGGTTTGTTGGCTTTGCGCCATACGACAAGCCGCAAATTTTGGTTACAGCGCTTATATACCAAGGTGGTTCCGGTGCATATACGGCTCAAGTAGGTAGGGACATAATGGATGCTTATTTTGGCTTCACAAACTCAAATAATAATACAACGTCAAATCAAAGTGCCAGTAATCATTAAAGAGGATTTTTTGTCCTCTTTTGTTTTTTTTAAGAAGGAAAAACTTAAGTTGTGGAGAATATTATAAATAAGACTGTATTGGGAGGGCAAAAAATGTTAAATGATTATGTTAAGATCCATGGTTCAAAAGATGGATTAGTGATAATAGCAAGCGATGTTTCTGATATAGATGCCTTAAAAGAAAAGATAATAAATCGGATAGAGAGATCTCTGACATTTTTTAAAGGCGCACAGCTTACAGTGAAATTTCGAAATTTGGGCGTAGATGAGAAAAGCTTAGATGAATTGAAAGAATTTGTCTTAGAAAATTACGGCGTAAATGTAAGGTTCAAAAAGATTCAGGAAAGGCATCTAAAAAATGTTACAAGTGAAAATGACATATTCGATGGTTTGGAAGAAGGCATGACGAAGTTTTACAAAGGCACTGTAAGATCAGGTCAAGTCGTTAAATATTACGGAAATTTAGTTGTATTAGGCGATGTGAACCCTGGTGGCATTGTACAGGCGTCAGGCAACATAATAATTATGGGGACTTTAAGAGGAATCGCCCATGCAGGTATGTCTGGAAATCTTGATTCAATAATTGCAGCGTCTAAGATAAATGCTATGCAGCTTCGAATATCTAACATTATTTCACGTTCACCCGATAATGATATTGAAGCATTGTATCCAGAAATCGCTTTGGTTAAAAAAAATAAGATAATAGTCAAACCACTTTACTTGTATGGAAAAATATAGTAAAATAAACAATTAGAAGAAACAGAGGAATGGAGTGAAGGAAATGAGCGAAGTCATAGTAATAACATCTGGGAAAGGCGGAGTTGGGAAAACTACAACAACAGCTAATATCGGTACATATCTATCAATGAAAGGATTTAAAACAGCATTGGTCGATACAGATATAGGCCTTAGAAATTTGGATGTGGTTATGGGATTAGAAAATAGGATTGTGTACGACTTGGTTGACGTAGTAGAAGGTCAATGCCGCCTGAAACAGGCTCTCATAAAAGACAAAAGGTTTGATGGGCTTTATTTGTTGCCTGCAGCACAGACAAGAGATAAGACAGCCGTAAATCCAGAGCAAATGCGCGCAATTACGGAGGAGCTAAGACAAGATTTTGACTACATTTTAATTGATTGTCCTGCAGGTATTGAGCAAGGCTTTAAAAATGCAATAGCTGGTGCTGATAGAGCATTAGTGGTTACAACGCCAGAAGTGTCAGCGGTAAGAGATGCTGACAGAATCATAGGCCTTTTAGAAGCTTCTGATGTAAGAGATCATATGCTTATCATAAACAGGATAAAGATGGACATGGTAAAAAGAGGCGACATGATGAACATTGATGACATCATGGATATATTGGCAATAGACCTATTAGGTGTTATTCCTGATGATGAAAATATAGTCATATCTACAAACAAGGGTGAACCCATAGTCGTAGATGAAAAGTCATTGGCTGGGCAGGCTTACAGAAATCTGACGCAGAGATTGATTGGAGAAGATGTTCCGATAATAAATTTAGACACAAATTATGGTTTAATCGACAGATTGAAAAGTTTGTTTAAAATTTCATCCAGCAGGTAGTATCAGGAGGTGTAATGGATGGACTTATTCAAATCGTTTGGTGGAAAAAGCAACAGTAAAAACGTGGCAAAGGAAAGGTTGCAGTTATTGCTTGTTCATGACAGAGCCGATGTCTCTCCAAAATTTTTAGAGATGGTAAAAGGCGAGATAATGAATGTAATATCAAATTATGTTGAGATAGATGAAGATGGTTTGAATGTTGAAATAACAAAAGAAAGAAAGACAGATGATACATTTGTTCCAGCATTGCATGCAAACATTCCAATAAAGAAAATGAAGAAAAATTTAAGATAACCGGTGGAAAGCCGGTTATTTTAAATTTGGTGAAATTATATCCATAATCAAATGTATAGTTAAAAGGTTTGTTGTATGATATAATACTATTGTAGTCATGAATACTTACTATAGAAGGGAAATAAAGATTAATGTTTAACAAGAAGTTATGGAAGAATTTTGATTTTGCTTTGTTGATCACTGTTTTATTGATATGCACATTCAGTGCCGTTGTCATTTCCAGTGCGTCACACGCAGTTGAAACAGGTTCGTACAAAAACGTGATTGTTCAGATTGTAGCTGTTTTGTTTGGATTGGTATTTTTATTTGCCGTAGCGCTATTTGACTACAATCAAATTGCCAAGCTCTCAAAAGTAATCTACGCATTAAATATCTTGGTTCTCATTTCTGTTCTTTTTATCGGCAAAGTAAGTAACGGTGCTCAAAGCTGGATTCACGTAGGTCCAATTGATATTCAGCCGTCAGAGTTTTCGAAAATAGCATTGGTGTTGACATTAGCAAATCTATTTAATGAGATGGGTGAGATCAAGACTTTCAAAGATCTGGTGAATCCGCTTATTCACGTTCTCATCCCTTTTGTGATTGTAATGCTGCAGCCGGATCTTGGCACTGCATTGGTTTTCTTAGCTATTTTTATAGGTATGCTTTTTATTTCTGGCGTAAAACCAAAGGTGTTTGCTGGGCTTATTGCGATGGGCACAGCAATGATGCCCGTGGCGTACAAGATTTTAAAGCCTTACCAGAGAAACAGACTTTTGTCGTTTATAAATCCAAATCTTGATCCGATGGGGTCAGGATATCACGTGATACAATCTAAGATAGCCATTGGCTCCGGTATGTTTTGGGGGAAAGGCCTTTACAATGGCAGCCAGACACAGCTTTACTATCTGCCAGAAGCTTGGACTGATTTCATTTTTTCGGTTGTGGGAGAAGAATTAGGCTTCATCGGCGCTACAGCTTTGATACTATTGTACGCTTATATGCTATATAGATGTTTTAGAATTGCGGTTATGGCAAAGGACAAGTATGGCCACTTGATAGCTGTAGGAATAATTTCCATGTTTACATTTCACATATTTGAAAATATCGGTATGACTGTAGGGATTATGCCAATTACAGGGATTCCGCTTCCTTTCATGAGCTATGGCGGCAGTTCATTAGTCGCTAATATGATTGCCATTGGATTATTGCTAAATATTGGGATGCGAAGGCAAAAGATCAATTTTTAAACGAAAGGATGATTTGATTGAATATAGCTCTTATTGCACATGATATGAAGAAATCCATAATGGTGGATTTTGCTATTGCCTACAAAGAGATATTGAAAAAATGCAACATATACGCTACAGGTGCCACAGGTCAATTGGTAGAGGAAGCTACTGGCATCAAAGTCAATAAATTTTTGCCAGGGCCTATGGGTGGCGATCAGCAGATTGGCGCAATGATTGCAGAAAACAATATGGACTTAGTCATATTTTTGAGAGATCCATTAACGGCGCAGCCACATGAGCCTGACATATTGGCGCTTTTAAGGGTTTGCGATGTTCACTCAATACCACTTGCGACAAACTTGGCTACCGCGGAAGTGCTGATAAAGGGTTTAGATGCTGGATTTTTGGAATGGAGAGATGCAGTTAAATAAAAAATCATAAACCTCCTTTCTATGTAATATAAATATAGCAAAGGAGGTTTATCTTATGAAACCTAACAAATGGCAATCTGTTAGCTATTCAAAAAATCGCATAAGCAATTTTAAAAAGTATTTTGGACTTTTAGAAAACCAATTGATAGTTTGTCTTTTGATTTTGGGAGTAGTCATGCTTTTTAAAGCCATAAATGTTCCCGTTACAAATAAAACTGTAGACGAAGTGAAATCAGTTCTTAATTATAATTCTAACTATGAAAATACTAAAAAAGGGCTTAAACTGGTAATGAGCAGGATACCTTCGCTAAAAGATGACGTTGTAAAAGTGTTTTCAAACAAAGCGGATGATTCAAAAAATACTACAGTTCAAGTTGTAAGTAGTGGAATGATAAGACCTGTCGATGGGGTTGTAGTGTCTACATTTGGGACAAAAGTAGATTCTTCTACTTCAAAAGAAGTGAAAAACGACGGAATTGACATAACCGTATCCAGCGATGAGCCAGTAGTCGCTGTATTGGATGGAGAAGTTATGATAGCGGATAATTCTAATCCTGATTGGGGGAAAGTGGTCGTAATAAAGCACGATGGGGACATCCGCTCTGTCTATGCATACCTTTCTGAAGTAGACGTGAAAGTCGGAGATAAAGTGCTTAAAGGTCAGACGATTGGAAAGGTCAGCGTTGGAAGCAACAAAAGCGCCACAATGCATTTTGAAATATGGGAAAACGGAAAGCCGATAGATCCACAATCAAAAATAGATTTTAATTCAGCAATAAGTGATGTCAAAAATGAAAATTGACGATGTTAAAATAAAGATAAACCCATTTACGTGGGTTTTTATATTGCTTCTCGTACTGGCAGGTCTTTACATTGAGCTTATTGACATAATTTTGACTGTTGCGATACATGAAGTAAGCCACTATTTGGTGGCGAAAAAGTTGAATATAAATATGATTCAGATAGAAATATTCCCTTTTGGCGGAGCGGCTGTTTTCGATAGTGAGATTTTTATAAGGCCTGATTTGGAAATCATCATCGCATTAGCAGGACCTTTGTCAAATGCTGTTTTTATCATGATTCTCATAATAGTAAGCCAAATCATCGGCACTCAGTTGGATTACCTTATAAGGATAAATGTCCTGATGTGTGCATTTAATCTTTTGCCGGGCGTGCCTTTAGATGGAGGGAGAGCTTTAAAGTCTGTTTTATCTAATTTTATAGGTTTAACCAGAGCTAATAACATAGCTGTCAAGATTTCCTATGCGATATCATTATTGCTTGTTTACGGCAGTATACTTACGTTTGTAAATGGGAATAAAAATTATGTACTGATTACTATGGCTGTATTTTTAATAATATCTGCCAGAAATGAGAGAAGGCTTTCTCAGTATTTTAACTTGAGAGATTTAATATACAAAAAAGAAGAGTTATTTAAAAGAGGAATTATGAATGTTAGGACGGTTGCAGTGCTGGAAAATCAAAAACTAATCAAAATAATCAATTGTTTTTTGCCATTAAAATATCATATAATAGTTGTGTTGGATAAAAATTTGAAAGAGAAAAAAAGACTTACTGAGACAGAGCTTTTTGATTTTGCCATTGAAAACGGACTTTATTTGCCGATTGGTGAAATCTTAAGCAAGATAAAATAGGAGGTAACAATGTCAGATTTAAAAAACAAGATAGATGATTTGCTGATGAAAGTGAATAAACCTGCCAGATACACTGGTGGTGAAATAAATTCTGTGATTAAAGATGTAGATAAAGTTAAAATAAGATTTGCATTTGCTTTTCCTGATGTGTACGAAGTTGGCATGTCTCACCTTGGACTTAAAATACTTTACAGCTTGATGAATGAACGAGATGACACATATTGTGAAAGGGTATTTGCACCATGGGTGGACATGGAAAGCCTAATGAGAGAAAGGGACATACCTCTTTTTTCACTTGAGACGAAAACACCTCTTAATATGTTTGATGTAATAGGGTTTACTCTGCAGTACGAACTAAGTTACACAAATATATTGAATATGCTGGATTTATCTAAAATTCCGATAAGAAGCAAGGATAGGAAAGGGTATCCTCTGATTATAGCAGGTGGACCTTGTGCAGTTAACCCTGCACCACTGTCTGATGTCGTTGATTTGTTTGTTATAGGTGACGGCGAGGAAATTATAAATGAAATATTGGATCTGGTAATATCTTGTAAAAAAGACAATGTGCCGAAGGAAGAGCTTTTAAGACGGGCATCTAAAATTCAAGGTGTTTATGTCCCATCATTATACGTAGAAACGTACAATGATGATAATACTATTAAAAGCATAAAACCTATTGAAGATGGCATACCTGCAGTAATAAAAAGGAGAATTGTAAAAGACTTAGATAAGACATACCATCCAGATAAGCAGATTGTACCGTTTATAAATATCGTCCATGACAGGATCGTGTTGGAGGTTTTTAGAGGCTGTACAAGAGGGTGTAGGTTCTGCCAAGCAGGTATGATTTACAGGCCTGTAAGAGAAAGATCGAAAGAAACTCTTATTGAGTTAGCTGATAAATTGATAAAATCAACTGGATATGAGGAGATTTCATTAACTTCTTTAAGTACATGCGATTATTCTCAGATAGAAAGTTTAGTATATGACCTTATAGAAAAGTATAAAGAAATAGGAACTGGTGTGGCGTTGCCATCTACCAGGATAGATGCTTTTTCTGTCAATCTTTTAAATGAGATTCAAAAAGTCAGAAAGACTGGTCTTACACTTGCACCTGAAGCTGGGACACAAAGGCTTAGAGACGTTATCAACAAGGGCGTGACTGAAGAGGATTTGGTGAATTCTACCAAAGAAGCATTTAAGGCAGGGTGGAAAAGCGTAAAGTTGTACTTTATGTTAGGCCTTCCAACGGAGACGATGGAAGATGTGAAAGGGATATCAGATCTTGCTCATTTAGTAGCTGATGTATACAAAGATGTCAATGGCACCACAAGAGGCCTTAAGATAACCGTAAGCACTTCAACTTTTGTGCCAAAGCCATTTACGCCATTCCAATGGTATCCTCAGGACGATATGGAGTCTATAATAAATAAACAAAATTATTTAAAAGAACTGCTTAGAGGAAAGATATTCAGCTACAACTGGCATGAACCAAATATGAGCTTTTTAGAGGCTGTCATCTCTAAAGGAGATAGAAAAGTAGGACAAGCGATTATTAAAGCGTGGGAAAGTGGATGTAAGTTTGATGGCTGGGATGAGCAGTTTAAATTTGATAAATGGATGGCGGCATTTGAGAGCATTGGAGTAGATCCTAAATTTTACGCTTATAAAAAGAGGGATTTTGATGAAGTCTTTCCTTGGGATATAGTAGATGTTGGAGTAAAAAAGGATTACCTTAAAAGAGAATGCAAAAAAGCGATAGAAGGAAGACTTACAGGCGATTGCAGACTGTATTGCACAGGATGTGGAATAAAAGATCTTGATGAAGGAGTTGTATGCTTTGAAACTTAGAGCTAAGTTTAAAAAGGATGGGGATTTGAGGTATATTTCTCATTTGGATCTTATGAGAACTATAGAAAGGGCTATGAGAAGGGCGCAAATAAAGTTTTCACTGTCGAAGGGATTCAACCCGCATCCATTGATATCTTTTGGGCCGGCGCTTAGCATGGGTGCGACAACTCATGGCGATTACTTTGATGTAGTGATAGAAGGCGAAATTGAACCTGAAAGATTCAAACGTGATTTGAATAAGACGTTGCCAAATGGTTTAGAGATCGTCGATTGCTATATTGTCGATGATAAGGACTTGTTGTCAAACAAAGTGAAAGAAGCTGAATACACTGTAGATGTTTATTTGATGAGTCATGTGATAGACCTTCCTGATGAAATTAAAAGATTTTTAGGTAGAGATGAGATATTTATAGAGAAGGAATCAAAAAGCGGCAGCAAAATCATTGACTTAAAAAATTACATTTTAGATCTTAAAATGATTGAAGCAAAAGGCAGCAAAGTCACTCTGTACGTGAAGCTAAAGATTTCAGAAGGCTCTCCAGGGCCAATATATGTTGTAAAAGCTCTTGATGATTTTTTGGGGCATGTTTTTGATATGGAGAAAATCTTAGTAGACAGAAGAAACCTTATTTTAAATTGAGGTGTTTTACTTGAAGAGAATTTTATTTGATATAAGCGATAAATTTTATCAAGTGGCATATTTAGAAGATGGATTGTTAATTGAATATCATGTTGAATATTCTGATAAAAAAAGCATAGTCGGAAATATTTACAAAGGAAAAGTGAAAAATACGATAAAAGGCATGCAAAGTGCTTTTATTGACATAGGATTAGACAAAAATGCGTACCTATTTGTAAATGATGTTAAAGGAATTCTCAAATCAAATTCTTCAATAACTAAATATGTAAAACCAGGACAAGATATAATTGTTCAAGTCTTAAAAGATTCTATAGGACTTAAGAATCCGAGAGTTACGACAAATATATCGCTGCCAGGAAAGTATGTAGTGCTTATGCCTGATTCTGATCATGTTGGCATTTCCCACAGGATAGAAGATGAAAAAAAGCGAATGGAACTGATAAATATTGCGAAAAGAGTAAAGCCAGATAATGTAGGCATAATAATCAGAACTGCAGCGCAATACGTGGGTGAAGAGGAGTTTGAAAGGGACATAGTTGATTTATGTAAATTGTATGAAGATATATTGAATAAATCTAAAGTTGCTGGTTCCCCTGAGTTAATTTACGAGGAAGAGAATTTTATAACAAAGTACATAAGGGATTTGTCATCTTTGATGGTGGATGAAATAATTGTAAATGATGCTGAAGAATACAAAAGGATTTTTAATTATATTAAAAAGGAAAGTTTAAACATTTCAGTAAAGTATGAAGATGGAGATTTAGTAGGTCTATATGGTATTGAAAAACAAGTAGAAAGGCTTTTAAGCAAAAAGGTTTGGCTTAAAAGCGGCGGGTTCATAATAATTGATGAGACAGAAGCATTGACTGTAATAGATGTCAATACAGGTAAATACACAGGAAAATCTTCACTGCAGGAGACAATTTTAAAAACGAATATAGAAGCTGCGAAGGAAATTGCGTTGCAATTGAGATTGAGGGACATTGGTGGCATCATCGTTGTAGATTTTATCGACATGGATAGTGACAATGACCGTCAAAAGCTTCTAAAGGTTTTTGAAGAATCTTTAAAAAGCGATAGATCAAAGTGCAGCGTACTTGGTTTTACACATTTAGGATTAGTTGAAATGACGAGAAAAAGAGTTAGGTCAAACGTAAGCGAGTATTTGCAAGAGAAATGCGATTGCTGCAAAGGCACAGGGTATATTGTGTCAAGCGATATGATGCAACTTAGAATAAATCGCTCTATAGAAAGAATCTTAAGGAATACAAATGCTAAAAATATCACTATAACGTCAAACCGCAGAGTACAAAACATAATCGAAAAAAGCGGCATAATAGAAAAGTACATGGAAAAATACGGCGTGGAAATAAACACCATCTGCAATAGCAAACTTGATACTGATGAATTTTACGTAGATTATCAGTTGTAATTGACATTTTCATGTTATTGTGTTAGAATACACTTTGTAGCCGCTCGGAACGGGTTTAAATACTTCTTGTAGACGAAGTACCTTGGCTCCGGCGAGACTGGTAAAGAGGAGGTGCCCTAATGTACGCGATAATAGAGACTGGTGGCAAACAGTACAGGGTTCAAGAAGGCGATGTAATAAATATTGAAAAGCTTGATTGTGAAGCTGGCAGCGTATATTCTTTTGATAAGGTATTGGCTGTTGCAAAAGACGATGGTACTGTTGATTTTGGGAAACCATACGTTAAAGATGCTAAAGTAGAAGCGAAAGTTCTTGAGCATGGCAAAGGCGAGAAGATAATCGTCTTTAAGTACAAGCCAAAGAAGAATGAGAGAAAGAAACGCGGTCATCGTCAGCCATATACAAAAGTTCAGATTGAGAAGATCATGTAAAAATGATTAAAGTCAGCATATATAGAAATGATGATAAGGTAAAGAAGTTTGAAATAAAAGGACATGCAGGTTATGATGTCTATGACAGAGATATAGTATGTGCCGGTGTTACGGCTGTGGCACAGACGGCTGTACTTGGGTTAGAATCGATTAATACTGTGTCTTTAAAGAAGGAAATAAGAGATGGCTATATGTATGTTGAAATAGAGGACTACGGTGTTGGTGATGATGTCATAAAGTCTTGTGCTATTGTAGATGCGATGGTGCTTGGGCTTAAAGACATCGAAAGGGACTATTCAGCGTACGTAAAAGTCTTTGATAGGAGGTGTGATGGATGAAGCTGCAATTATTTGCTCATAAAAAAGGAATGGGAAGCACTCGTAATGGACGCGACAGCGAGTCAAAAAGACTTGGAGTCAAAAGAGCTGATGGACAATTCGTCTTAGCGGGAAACATTCTCGTAAGACAAAGAGGCACAAAGATTCATCCAGGTGTTAATGTAGGCAGAGGCAAAGATGACACTTTGTTTGCATTGATTGACGGTTATGTATCATTTGAAAGAAAAGGAAAAGACAAAAAACAGGTAAGCGTATATGAAAAGAGGAAAGAAGTCCTGGCATAAGCCGGGCTTTTTCTTTTTTGCAGTGGAATGTATGGTATAATATAGATAAACCGAATGTTTATTTAAGGAGCTGATGCGGATGTCTAAATGCAATGATGAATTTTTGATAAAATACATAAATTTAAAAAGGCATGAGTACATAAATGACCTTCAAGTTTTGCTTGGATATGCACAGCTTGGCAAGTCTGACAAGATTTATGAATATATTCAAAGAGTTATTGATGAATACAACAATGAGCGCAATGTATTTAATAGCGATATGGATAGTATCATGAAATTTATCAAAAATAAAATAGAAGAAAATTAAATTTAAAGTAGGTGATGATGTGTTTATAGACAGTGCGAAAATTTATATAAAGTCTGGAAACGGAGGAAATGGTGTCATATCATTTAGGCGAGAAAAATACGTGGCGTACGGTGGCCCTGACGGCGGTGACGGAGGGAAAGGCGGTGATGTCATATTCATTACTGATCCAAATATTTCTACATTGATGGATTTTAAGTACAAAAGAAAATATGTTGCTGAAAGCGGAGAAAATGGTAGTGGAAACAATAAATACGGCAAAGATGGTGATGACCTATATATTAAAGTCCCTGTTGGAACTCAAATAATAAGGGATGACACCAATGAGTTGATAGCAGATCTTGCAAAACCTGGACAAAAAGCCATAGTGCTGCGAGGTGGCAGAGGCGGAAGGGGAAATGCAAAATTTGCTTCATCGACTTTAAAAACGCCCAGATTTGCGGAAAGCGGTGAGGAAGGCAAAGAGCTTTATGTGAGATTAGAACTAAAGCTATTAGCAGATGTAGGTCTTGTTGGGTTTCCCAATGCTGGAAAGTCAACATTGCTTGCTTCATGCACAAATGCAAGGCCTAAAATAGCAAATTACCCATTTACGACTTTGTATCCCAATTTAGGTGTTGTGTACCATAAAGGAAAGTCCTTTGTCATGGCTGATATACCAGGACTTATTGAAGGTGCTCATAAAGGTGAAGGCCTTGGATATGACTTTTTAAAGCATATTGAAAGGACAAAATTGATATTGCACATTGTGGATGTATCAAATCCATTGTCGGATCCTATAGACGATTTTAAGAAAATAAATGATGAAATGTATCTGTACAGCAATAGATTAAAAGAAATTCCGCAAATTGCTGTTTTAAATAAAATAGATGCAGTTGATCCGTCATCAATTAATTTAGATGATATAATAGCAAAGATGAAAAATCTTGGATATGATGTCTTTAAAATATCTGCTATGACAGGCGATGGCATTGACGGGCTTCTTGATAAGACGATAGAGATGCTTGATAGGTTTAAAGTAGATGTGGAGGAAAATGCAGAAGACGTCATTATATACAATATGCCAAAAGAAGAAGAAACTGTTGAAATCGAGGTAAAAAATGGCGTTTACTATTTAGGTGGGACAAAAATAGATAGACTGTTAAAAAGAGTAAATCTCCAAGATGAGAATTCGCTTAGATATTTTGAAATGATATTGAAAAAGTCAGGTGTTATAGATATGCTTAAAGAGAAGGGATTCAAAGACGGAGATGCGATAAATGTGAGAGATTTTGAATTCGAGTATTATGAATAAAAATATGCTGTTTATCAAATATTGTCTCTAAAAGTTTATTATTGTATAATTTACGTATGAAAATTGTTTTTGAATTTCAAGTGGAGGATATTTAGATGACTAATAACTCACAAAGGATTGGCATTATGGGTGGTACTTTTGATCCAATACATTTTGGCCACCTTGTCACAGCGGAGGCTGTAAGAGATCAATTTGATTTGGACAAAGTTATATTTGTCCCATCAGGCAATCCGCCGCATAAAGTCAAAAGAAACATTACTGATAAGAGAATAAGGTATTTGATGACTATCCTTGCTACCGTTACAAATCCGTATTTTGAAGTATCTGCCATTGAGATAGAGAGGGAAGGATACACATACACTATTGATACGCTGAAGGAGTTTAAAAAAATATACGGAGAGGAAACACAGATATTTTTCATAACGGGCGCTGATGCTATATTAGAGATTTTGACATGGAAAAATGCTGAAGATCTTTTAAAGATGTGCAATTTTGTTGCTGCCACAAGGCCAGGTTATGCAGGTGATAGCATAAGCGAAAAGATCCAGTATATCAAGAGAATATACGATAAAGAAATATTTCAGGTGACTGTGCCGTCATTAGCCATATCGTCCACAGACATACGCAATAGGGTATCTGAAGGCAGACCGATCAAGTATTTGTTGCCAGAGTCTGTAGAAAGATACATTGAAAAAGCTGGACTTTATAAGAGAGGTTGATATTGTGGATTTTGAATTTTTAGCCGATAAATTGAAAAAATTATTAAGTGATGAGAGATTTAATCATTCATTGGGTGTTATGGAGACGTCTGAAAAATTGGCTGTAAGATACGGCGCAGATGTAGAAAAGGCAAAAATTGCAGGATTGCTTCATGATTGCGCAAAAAACCTTAGAGAAGATGAACTTGTTGCCTTAGCAAATAAGTACAGAATTCAGATAGATGATGTCTTGGAAAAATCGCCATCTTTGCTTCACGGACCTGTTGGAGGATACATGATAGAAGACTACTTTGGCGTACATGACGATGAAATAAAACGTGCCATAATGCTTCACACTACTGGAGATAAAGATATGACGCTTTTGGATAAGATAATATTTTTAGCTGATTATATAGAGCCAAATAGAAATTTTGAAGGAGTAGAAAATTTGAGAGATGCGGCATATAAAAACATTGATGAAGCGGTGATTATGGCATTAGACGAAACAATAAAATATGTGCTCGAGAAAGGACAGCTTTTATACCAGAAAACAGTAATCGCCCGCAACGATATGATAATAAAGACAAAATATATTTGATAAAATTTTATGTTTGGAGGTACAACATTGGATAAGAAAAGCACTGACTTAACGTTAAAAATTTTAAAAATACTTGATGATAAAAAAGCGCTTGATATTAAAGGACTATATGTGGGAGAGCTTACTACAGTTGCTGATTATTTTGTGATTGCCAGCGGTACGTCTACAACACATGTAAAATCTTTATGTGACGAAATTTCAGAAAAGCTTGCTGAAGATGGCGTATATGTAAATCACATAGAAGGTTATAATTCGGCTACGTGGATATTGATGGATTACGGCAGCATTGTAGTTCATATTTTTACTAAAGACGAAAGAAACTTTTACTCATTGGAAAGGCTTTGGGGCGATGCCAAAGAAATAGCTCTTGACAATGCTTTATCAGATTAGTATAATGAATTTAATATAAACCTCCGTGGCCTGCAGAGAAGGCAGGGAGGTTTTTTTGTAATCTATATTCAATAAATTATTTAATCTTTAAATTAGTTTAATTTATATTTGAAGTTTTAGGGGGGATATAAGTGCCTACAAAAGTACATCCATTATTAAAAAATTTTATACCAGTTGTAGATGGCATCGCTAAAACCTTTGGCAAGAATTGTGAAGTCGTTCTTTACGATTTCTCGAATTTGCAAAGTTCTGCAATTGCTGTTGGAAATGGACATATTACAGGCAGAGAAATTGGAAACCCTATACCAGAGGCTATTCTAAAATCGCTGAAGGCAAATAAAACTGACAACGAAGTCAATTTCAAAACTAAAGGAAGAGATGGTAAGATACTAAAATCTACCATTGTGTACATTAAAGATGATGCTGGAAAACCGATAGGGTGTTTGTGCATAAATATCGACATTTCAGAATATATAATGGTTAAGAATACGTTGGAAGATCTCTGTGAGATAAACGATGGGGAAGAAGCTCCGGTCGAGCCTTATGGAGGAAGCGTAAACGAAGTTTTGGAGAACATTGTAAACACCACAATAGAGAATTACGGGAAGCCTGTCAACTTTATGTCTAAAGAGGAAAAAGTCAATATGGTAAAAATGTTAGATGCTAAAGGCACTTTCTTAATAAGAGGTGCGATAGACTATGTTGCAAAAATACTGTGCGTATCCAGATATACCATATACAATTACCTTGATGAGATAAGAGTAGGGGATGACCTTGGCAAATATTAAAATTGATTATGGGAATGTGCATAAGCTGCATTCCTTTAATATTTTGGTCTAAAATATATTTTTAAAGGTGGCGTATATCTTGCATACCGTATCTATTGAAAATTGTCCTTCTTATTCTCAAAATGATGTAAAGGTTGCATTGGAAAATTCTTTTAAAAACTTGGGGGGACTTGAAAAATACATAAAAAAGGGTCAAAGAGTCTTTCTTAAAGCAAACCTTTTAAAGAAAAACAGACCGGATGATGCTGTAACGACACATCCTTCAATTGTTGAAGCAGTTGCAAATGCCATTAAAGCAATTGGAGCTATGCCTATCATAGGCGATAGTCCAGCAGGGCCTTTTTCTCAAAGAGCTTTAAAGGCGATTTATGAATCAACAGGCATGATTGATGTGGCAGCAAGAACTGGTGCTGAATTAAATTACGATACGGAAGAAGTTTTAGTAAAGATTCCCGATGGCAAAATTATAAAACAAGCTACGTTTATGAAAGCACTTATGGAATGTGATGCAATTGTGTCAATGCCGAAACTAAAGACACACGGCTTGACGGTTTATACAGGAGCTGTAAAGAATCAGTTTGGCGCCATACCAGGGCTTGTAAAAGCTGGTTATCATCTTTCAATGCCGGATGTGAAAGATTTTTCAGACATGCTGATCGACATAAATACGATTTTAAAGCCAGTATTGACGGTAATGGATGCTGTAGTAGCCATGGAAGGGAATGGCCCGTCTGCCGGCCATCCAAAGAAGGTTGGATTAATTATTTCATCAGATGACGTATTTGCGCTTGATACAGTTGCAACGTCAATTATCGGCTTGAAAAATCAAGATGTACCGACGGTTTTTATGGCACAAAGACGTGATTTAGGCCGCATTGAAGATATAAAAATCACAGGGATAAATGTAGAAGATGCAAAAATAGATGATTTTGACATACCGACGCTAAGAGGATTTAGTGTAACTGAAAAGATTCCACCATTTTTATCGAGATATTTAGACAGACATGTAAAACCGTATCCGATTTTTCATCATGATACGTGCAAAAGTTGTGGAATATGTGTGTCAAATTGCCCTCCTAAAGCGCTAAAAATGGTTGAAAATAAACCAGTTGTAGATCTTAAAGCATGTATTAGGTGTTTTTGCTGTCAAGAGCTGTGTCCTCATAAAGCAGTAAGCATAAAAAAGCCATCGATTGCAAAGTTGTTTTATAGATAAAAAAAGGGTTAATCACCCTTTTTTATTTTATGAAGATAAATTTATTTCTCGCCCTCTTTTTAAGCCATAGCAAAATTGATATCATAACTATTACTAACCCAATTAAAAGTTCAGCGTAAGATCTAATTGTGCTGTAATCTTTAATTACAGTGGTTTTAGTTCCGTTGTAGTATGTTCCTAAATAATTTTTATAAACCGACTCATCTGCTATAAGCTGTACACTTCCAATAGGCTTTCCGTTTAGCGTGAAATTAATCATGCCCAATGTAGTGCCTTTTTTTACAGGTGCATTTATATTTTTATCGACTGAAATAGATGACTTAATACTGCTTTCTTGTCCTTTTGGCACTACATAGTAGAATGAGTCTTTCGCAATAAGAGGCAACTTAAACTTTACCTTTCCAATGTCTGCGTATGTTACGATTGAATTTTTCTCTAAAGGATTTACAAGATCAAAATTATTAAAACCGTAGTTTAGCAATTTTATCGTATCTGTCCATATATTTGTACCTTCATCACCCATGATTACAGATATCAGCCTATGACCATTTCTTGTGGCAGAACCGACAAAAACTTGGTTAGCAGCGATAGTATAACCGGTCTTTACCCCATCTGCTCCGTCGTAATGAAAGCTTGTAGGCTTTATTAATCTATTGCTAATCCAGAGATCTCTCGGCTTATCAAATTTGTTGGTAGGCGGTATCTGGTAATGTATGGTGCTTACGATTTTCCTAAATGTGGTATTTCCCATCGCATACCTTGCTATCAAAGCCATATCGTACGGTGTCGAGTAGTGGTCGGTATTTGGCAAACCATTTGGATTGACAAAATGGCTGTCTTTAGCACCAATTTCTTTTGCTTTCTCATTCATCAGATTTGCAAATCCCTGTATGCTGCCTCCAATGTGGTCAGCTACTGCAATTGCTGCATCGTTGGCAGACTCTAAAAGCATAGCATAAAGCAACTGCTCTAATGTAAGCTTTTCTCCCGGTACTAGGTATATAGAATTACCATCTATATTTTTGACATCATCATTTACAGTTACTACGTCATTTAACTTTCCCTTTTCAATGGCGATTATGGCCGTTAAAATTTTTGTCGTGCTGGCAGGATACATCCTTTGATTCATATTTTTGTCGTAAAGGACTTGACCGGTAGTGAAATCCATCAGCACTGCCGTAGGACCTACGATTTGTGGTGGATTTTCCATTCCGTATACTTTTGGTATAAAATTAATTAAAAGTATGATAGCTGTAATGATAGAAACTGTTTTTTCATACTTTTGCCTCCATATACGCTTATAATTTTAGTATATCAAAAAAATATGAAATTTAAAAAGGAATTTATATAAAAATGTAGAAATATTTATATAGCAAAATCAAAAGAGGTGGAGTATGTTTAAATTAACCAAAAGTCAACAATATGGAATCATCGTTTTATTGATAGTAGCTTCATTATTGACTGGGTATTTTATCTATGAAAAAAGCAAACCTCAAAAGGATGATATTGTCAGCATTAAAAGCGATGAGAATTTAATAAACAATTCCAATACAGGTAAAACATCAGAAAATGAAAAAGCCAAAGAAATAAAAGTATATGTCACTGGCTTTGTCAAATCACCTGGAGTTTATACCATGAGAGAAGGCGATAGAATCGATGATGCCATAAAAATGGCAGGGGGAGCTTTGGATGGTGCAGATCTTTCAAACATAAATTTGGCCGAAAAAGTAAAAGATGAGCAGATGATAAAAGTGCCAAAAATTGGAGAAAATGATGTTTCCAACGATAAATCCAGCGGCTCTAATGCCGCAAATGGCAAGATAAATATCAATACGGCTACAAAAGAAGAGCTTGACACACTGCCTGGAATTGGCGAAGTCACTGCACAGCGCATAATAGATTTTAGAGAGCAACACGGCAATTTTCAAAAAATAGAGGACATCATGAATGTTTCAAGGATTGGGCCAAAGCTTTTTGAACAAATAAAAGACAAGATAACAGTTGATTAAAATGTAAATTTGTTCCATATAGAACATGATGGGGAGAAATTATGAGGAAATACGTGTCAATACTTTTGATATTTCTATTGTTGTTTTCAAATATTAAGGTGACTTATTCTGATCCTGCATCAGATTTAAAAAATGCACAGATTGAGGAACAGAAAATCATAATTGAGCTATTTAATTTGGACATGGAAAAGGTAAGGGCATCAAATTTATTGGATGAGCTTAATTCTGAAGTTGCAGATACAACAAAGCGCATCGACTCAATGGAAGGAGAAATATCAAACATAAGCAAAGAAATTGTTAATGAGAGAAATAATATAAAAAGCTGGTTCAGATTTTTGTACATGAATGGTACGAATACCATATTATCACTTCTGCTTATGTCAAACAATGCATCGGAGCTTTTGCACAGATTGATATACATAGATATAATTACTAATTACTTTTACAGCAAATTAGATCACATAAATTACTTATTGAAAAACAAAAAGGCTGAAGAAGAGGCTTTGAGCCATCAGCGAGATGAGCTTAAAAAGAAATTAGATGAGCAAAGAAATACAGTTTTGACTTTAAATAAATTAGAAAACGAAAAGAGTGCAATGCTTGACAATATCAAAAAGCAAATTAGCGATTATCAAAGAATATTAGACATAAGCGCATCGGTGGAAAGCGGCTTACCATCTCTTGACTTTTTGCTAAATAATATTTCAAAACTGCCTTGGAACAGCCTTCAGCCTGATAACTTCGATATCCAGGTTGATTCGGTATCGGCATCATTTAGCGATGAATCAATAAGCAATATGATAGACAATTATAATGATGTATTGAAAAATGTAAAGATCACATTCGATGATAGCGGATTTACTTTATCTGATGGTGATAATTACACTTTATATGGAAATTTTGAGGTGAATGATGGAAAAATTGATTTCAATGTTACCTCAATCAATGTAAAAGGTGTGGAGATAACAGGGGAGGACTTAGACAATCTTATAAAAAATTACAATACTGTTTTGGATTTTGAAAGTCCATTAAAACAATATAAATTAGACAGTGTTGAGACAACTGCTGGCGAAGTGAAGTTTACATTGGCGAGAATAAAATAAAATGTTTTTCTTTGGCTATTTAGTGTGTTAGACTTATATTAGATTCTTACGAGGAGGAATGGCTATGAAAGAAATAGTTTTAGCAGGTGGTTGTTTTTGGGGTGTTCAAGCATACTTTGACACCATAGACGGAGTGATGGAAACGAAAGTTGGGTATGCAAATGGAAACAAGGAGAATCCGACATACGAAGAAGTCTGCACAAATACGACAGGTTTTGCTGAAGCGTGCTATGTAAAATACGATGAAAGCATCATATCGTTAGAAGATTTGCTGAGAAGTTATTGGAAGATCGTAGATCCAACACTTAAAAATAGACAAGGCCATGACATAGGTACGCAGTACCGTACGGGAATTTATTACATGGATTATGGTGATCTTAATGTGATATTAAGATCTAAGGAAGAAGAGCAGAAAAAGCATGAAAAGCCAATCGTGACTGAAATTGAACCGCTTAAAAATTTTTACGATGCTGAAGAATATCACCAAAAGTACCTTAAGAAGAATCCAAATGGCTATTGTCATATACCAAGAGAACTTTTTGAAAAGAGGTAAAATGAAGGGGCATTTTTTAACAAGCCCCTTTTTAATCTATTTTCCGCTTTTGATGGAATGAGCTATTCTCGAACATGCCGCAGCAACTATTGCGGCGACCAAATCATCTATAAATGTATTGCATCTTTCATCTTTATGTTCATTCAATGTTCCTATTATGCCCAGTTTTACCTTATCCAAATAACCGTAGTTGGTAAGTCCAATTGATCCGTAGATGTTTGTAATGCTTAATGCTAAGATTTCGTCAATTCCGTACAGTGGTTCATCTCTTTTGAGGATTGATAGAAGTGGTTCTTCAAGCATGTTTTTCTCTGCAAGTTTGTCAAGAGTTATGCCTGTCAATACAGCATTTTGAACTTCTCTCTTGTCTAAAACTGCATTTAGGCTTTCTATTGCCTCATCCATGGTTAGATCATAATACTTTTTTTGAAGCTCTAATACAAGTTTAGCCATGTCCTCGATATTTACTCCTCGCTCTTTTAGCAAATCTACGATTATATCCTTCATTTTGCGCCTCCTTAAAATATTAATGTGGTGCAACCATATATTATGTGCAATTGTTGAAAAATATTATATATTAAAGTATAATCTAAATTAGTTTTAAATCCAATAGACAGCTGGAAAGGGATGTTTATATGAAAGATGTTAGAGTTAGATTTGCACCAAGCCCAACAGGCAATTTACATATTGGCGGTGCCAGAACAGCGTTATTTAATTGGCTTTTTGCAAGGCACAATAATGGAAAGTTAATTTTAAGAGTTGATGATACGGATTTGGAGCGTTCGACGGGTGATTCAATGAAGGCCATATTAGATGGACTTAAATGGCTTGGCATCGATTGGGATGAAGGGCCAATATACCAGTCAAAAAGGCTTGATGAATATAAGAAGTATGCTGATGAGTTAGTAAGTAAAGGTAAAGCCTATTATTGTTTTTGTACAAAAGAAGAGCTCGATGAAATGAGAAGTGAAGCGCAAAAGGCTGGAAAACCACCTATGTATACAGGCAAATGTAGAAATTTATCGCCTGATGAAGTAAAAAAGTACATAGATGAAGGTAAAAAATACGTCGTACGTCTGAAAGTGCCAAAAGACGGTAAAACGGTAGTGCATGATATAATAAGGGGCGATGTTGAATTTGACAATTCAACGTTTGATGATTTTATCATAATGAAGTCAGATAATATGCCTACATACAATTTTGCCACCGTAATAGATGATTATGAAATGAAGATAAGCCATATAATAAGAGGAGAGGAGCACTTATCAAACACTCCTAAGCAGATCCTTATATACGAAGCATTAGGCTTTGAAAAACCAGAGTTTGCACACGTTTCGATGATATTGGCGCCTGACAGAAGCAAACTCAGCAAAAGACACGGTGCTACGTCTGTGCAAGAGTTTAGAGATTTAGGATACTTGCCTGAAGCAATCATAAACTACATCACGCTTTTAGGGTGGGTGCCGTCAGATGGTGAAGAAGTGTTTACTACGGAAAAAAGTGTAAGAGAATTTACTTTAGATAGAGTATCTAAAAATCCGGCTATATATGATACCAAAAAACTTACTTGGTTAAACGGCATTTACATAAGAGAATGCGATATAGATAGATTGACAAAAGAAGTCATCCCGTTCTTGATTAGCAAAGGATTGATAGGGGATGAATACGATTATGATTATATAAGAAAAATTGTAATCGCTGTAAGGGAGAGGGAAAAAACTTTAAGCGATATAGCTGATGCCATGTCATACTACTTCAAAGACGATTTTTCATATGATGAAAAAGGCGTTAAGAAGTATTTTGAAAAGGATGGAGTCGAAAACATACTTAGAGAAGCCATTGAAATACTTAAAAAAGTAGATAATTTTAATTTGACCGAAACTGAAAATGCGTACCGTGATTTGATAGAAAGACTGAACATAAAAAGCGGTGATTTGTTCCACCCCACAAGACTTGCTATATCTGGCAGAACGTTTGGACCAGGCTTATTTGATATAATGGAACTATTAGGCAAAGAAAGGACTATTGAAAGGATAGAAAAAGCGATAAAATACATTGAAAGCATTAAACAAAAGTAAGAGAATATTCTTCTCTTACTTTTGTTTAAATATAAATTTTACGGTAAACTTAATCAGGAGATGAACTTATGGGAAAGCTTTATTTAGCTTATGGCAGCAATATGAATTTTAAGGAAATGATGAAAAGATGTCCAAATGCACAATTAATAGGGCCTGCCATAATCGAAAATTGGAAACTTGTATTCAGAGGTAAAGACGGCTTTGCTTATGCTACAATTGAACCATCTGACAATAGTTTCGTGCCAGCTCTTTTGTGGGAAATAGGAAAGAATGACGAGGATGCTTTGGATAAATATGAAGATTATCCGTATCTTTATAGGAAAGAGATTATAGAGGCAATTTGCGAAGATAAATCAATAAATGCGATGACATATATAATGAATCCGGGGTATGATATAGGAAAACCAAGCAAACGGTATTACAATATCATAAAGCAAGGCTACATAGATGCAGGGTTTGATGTTGAGCTCATAGAAAATATTTTAAGAAATTAACATAAACGTAACATGTACTTAATATGGTGATAACAATTTTATTGTAATATGGATATTGACAAGTAGATATAAATTTTTAGGTTGGAGATGAAGAGAAACCGTTAATGTGATTAACAATTTCATAGATAAATTGTTAATCTGTAGTGGTTTCTCTTTCTGATTTTTTACTGAATATTTAGATGTAAGGAGGTGAAATATTGAAGAAAGATGAGTTCTTAAGAAGGCTTGACAGCAGAAAATTGATTGCCGCTATTAAAGAAGAAAGATATATTGAAAAAGCAATTAATAAAAACTTAAGTGGTGTTTTCTTACTTACAGGGAATATTGGTGTAATAAAAAAGTATGTAGACTTTTTTAGAGCAAATGATATGTTTACATTCGTTCATATGGAGAAAATTGGAGGTATAAGTTTTGATAAAGAGGGGCTTGAATTTGTAGCTAATTATGTAAAACCAGATGGGATAATTACCACAAAAAACAGTCTTATAAAGATTGCAAAAAAACTTAATATGTTGACGATTCAAAGATGTTTTATGATAGATACAGATGCATTAAAAAAAGCGATAGAGATTTCGAAAGAAACACAACCTGATTTTGTTGAACTTATGCCAGCTTTAATGCCTGATGTAATTCGAGAATTTACTGGAAATACAAGTGAGCCTGTCATAAGTGGAGGACTAATTAAAACAAGTGAACAAATGATGAATGCTTTATTAAATGGTGCTATTGCTGTTTCGACAGGCACTCCAAGATTATGGAATGTAGATGCATCAAAAATGTATAAGGAGGTGTCGAAGTGGAGAGAACAGAATCAATTGCAAACTTTAGTAATGCAATAGAAGATAGTGAACTAAAAAATGACGTAATAAGATTTAAAAACAACATTGAACCATATTTATACCTTTTTCCATCTGCTATTGTTTTCGCGACATTTGTTTTTTATCCATTTATAAAGACTATCTACATAAGTTTGTTTCTAACAGATCCACAAGGGAATTTAGCCAAATTTATTGGATTGCAAAATTATATAGACATTTTTAAAACTGCTGATTATATAAATAGCATTTATTTAACATTAAAATTTGTAATTATGACTGTTCCCTTAGAAATGATTGTTGCATTCGTTCTGTCTATTTTTGCCAATCTAAGACTTAAAGGCATTGAGGTTATTAAAACAATATACACATTGCCTATTGCTATATCGTCGGCATCAGCTGCGGTAATATGGATGCTATTATTCAATCCAAGTATAGGATTTATCAATTACATACTCAGTTTTTTTGGAATACATGGTATAGGATGGCTAACCGATGTAAAATACGGAATGATTTCAGTATCGATAGTAAATATATGGCTCAATGTAGGGATAAATTTCATTTTTATGCTTGCAGGACTGAAAAGTATACCGAAAGACCTTTATGAAAGCGCTCAGATTGACGGAGCCAACATTTTTGTACAACATATTAAGATAACTGTACCAATGCTTTCTCCTACATTGTTTTTCCTAATTACTGTTGACGTTATAAATGCCTTTCAGGAATTTGGAGTAATAAATATTATGACACAAGGTGGTCCAGTTAATTCTACTAACGTCATGGTTTATTCGATATATAGAGATGCGTTTTTTAATTTCAGATATGGAAATGGGGCGGCGGAATCGATAATCATTTTTATATTGCTTTTAATATTCACATTATTACAATTTGCTTCAAGTGAAAAGAAGGTGTTTTATAAATGACAGACTATGTGAGGTGGTTAATTAAGAGAATTTTGCTATATTTAGTTAACTTTATTCTAATATTTATTGTGGTATTTCCTATTATTTATGCCATATCTGTAAGTTTTATGCCTAATGGCGAAGCTTTTCAATATCCACCAAAATTAATACCAGATTCATTTTATTTAGGCAATTATATTGAGGCACTTAAATCAGTTCCGATATTGCGGTTTATATCAAATAGCTTTATTGTTTCGATAATCGTTACTATAGGACAAATATTGACATCAAGTTTAGCTGCATATGCATTTACATTTTACGAGTTTAAAGGAAAAAATATAATTTTTGCCATATTTCTATCGACCATGATGATACCGGCAGAAGCTATAATAATAGCAAATTATCTCACTATACGGCAGTTAGGGCTGTTAAATACTTATGCAGGGCTCATCTTACCATATTTAAGCTCCGCATTAGGAATATTTTTATTGAGACAGTTTTATTTAACTATTCCAAAAGATTATTATGAAGCTGCTCAGCTAGATGGCTGTACGAGATTTGGATTTTTAATAAAAGTGGTGATGCCCCTTTCAAGGCCGGCAATTGGTTCTTTGGCTGTATATTCTTTTTTGATGACGTGGAATCAGTACATGTGGCCGCTTTTGATAACTAATACTGATGATATGAGGACAGTGCAAATAGGCATAAGCATGTTACAATGGTCAGACTCACAATCGTTTGGACTTATCATGGCTGGTGTAATCATGATTTTGATTCCCTCTATCATGATATTTATTTTTGGACAAAAGCAGCTTGTAGATGGCTTAAATGCCGGTGCATTGAAAGGCTAAATAAATCATTAAAAGAAAGGAATGATTTTAAAAATGAAACGAATGAAGAAAATCTTATCTATCGCTTTGATTGGAAGTGTATTATTTTCATCTACAGCGTGTTCTAATGACATAAAACCATCGGCAGTATCTAATACACAGCAGAACAAAGACAAAGTCATAGAGCTAACATTCTGGCATTCAATGGGTGGAAAAGGAGGAGAAGCAATAAACAAGATGGTAGACGACTTTAATAAAACACATCCTAATATCAAAGTTACTGCCCAATACCAGGGAACCTACGATGATGCGTTAAACAAATTGAAAGCATCAGAACAGTCAAAATCAGGACCAGATATTATGCAAGTGTATGATATAGGAACTAAATTCATGATTGACAGTGGTTGGACAACGCCTGTACAAGAATTTATCGATGAAGACAAATTTGATACATCTAAACTCGAACCAAACCTTTTAAGTTATTATACCGTCAATGGCAAGTTGTATTCTATGCCATTCAATTCGTCAACACCAATATTGTATTACAATAAAAATGCATTTAAAGAAGCTGGTCTTGACCCTAATAACCCTCCTAATAATTTTAATGAGATAGAAGAATACGGTAAGAGGCTTGTGAAAAAAGACGCATCTGGCAAAGTTACACAATACGGATATTCAATGGCGATATATGGTTGGTTTTTTGAACAATTTATGGCAAAACAAGGAGCACTGTATGCCAACAATGGTAATGGCAGAGATAAAGAAGCAACGGCAGTAGTATTTAATAATGATGCAGGTTTAAATATTATTAACTGGTGGAAGAAACTTGTTGATGAAGGTATTGCAGGCAATTTTGGAAGAAAAACAGATGATACTAAAAATGCATTTATTGCAGGTCGAACTGCTATGATTATAGAATCAACAGCATCGTTGAAATCAATATTGGATGGGGTAGGAAATAAATTTGAAGTTGGAACAGCGTATTTGCCAGCATTAAATGATAGTAAAGATGGTGGAGTAATAATTGGTGGTGCCTCGCTGTGGATACTTAACAATAAGCCGAAAGAATACCAAAAAGCAGCGTGGGAATTTGTAAAGTTCATGGTTTCTCCGGAAGAACAAGTATTTTGGAATGAAAATACAGGATATTTCCCAGTGACAAAGGAAGCTTATGATTTGCCTGAAATGAGTGTACATTTGGAAAAGTATCCGCAATTTAAAACAGCAATTGAGCAGCTTCATTCTACACCTATAAATAGAGCAACACAAGGAGCATTAATAGGAGTCTTTCCCGAGGCGAGACAAATAATAGAACAGAACATAGAAAAAGTTTTAAATAATCAGGTTACACCAAAACAAGCTCTCGATGATGCTGAAAAAAATATTAATAGTGCGCTTGAAAATTACAACAAAACATCAAACAGATAGAATAAAAGAATTTAAAAACATAGTATTGATAGCTATGTTTTTTTGTTAATAAAAATCTTTTTGATATTTTTTGATTTGAATTTGACTATTCGATGGAATGGTACTATAATATATTGTGAAATTTGTTATAAATTTAACTAATAGGAGGTTATAAAAATGTGGGAAACAAAAGTAAATCCTAGCAAAATTTTTGAACTTCGCTGTAAAAATACGACTTATTTTGGTGTTGGCAGTATACATAAGATAAAGGATATATTAGAAAATCTAAAAATTAATGGCATTAATAATGTTATTTTTATAACAGGCAAAGGTTCGTATAAGACTAGCGGAGCTTGGGATGTTGTAAGGCCTGTATTGGAAGAGCTTGATTTAAAATATTCACTTTACGATAAAGTTGGTCCAAATCCTACCGTTGATATGATAGACGAAGCGGCAAAAATTGGACGAGAATCTGGAGCGAAAGCCGTAATTGGAATTGGCGGTGGTAGCCCTATAGATACTGCAAAAAGTGTAGCTGTGCTATTAAAGTATACTGATAAAAATGCACGAGAGCTTTATAAGCAAAAATTTATTCCTGATGATGCTGTTCCTATAATAGCTATAAATCTTACACATGGTACAGGAACAGAGGTAGATAGATTTGCAGTGGCTACTATACCTGAGAAAAATTATAAACCAGCTATAGCTTATGATTGCTTATATCCTATGTTTGCTATAGATGACCCTTCGCTTATGACAAAGCTTGATAAAAAACAGACTATAGCCGTTACTGTTGATGCTTTAAATCACATTACAGAAGCTGCTACGACACTTGTTGCATCTCCATATAGTATTCTTACGGCTAAGGAAACAGTAAGATTGATTGTTCGATATCTTCCCGCTGCTGTAAATGATCCTTTAAATATAGTGGCAAGATATTACCTTCTGTATGCTTCTGCATTAGCTGGCATATCTTTTGACAATGGTCTTTTGCATCTTACTCATGCTTTAGAGCATCCTTTAAGTGCTGTAAAACCTGAAATAGCTCATGGTTTAGGGCTTGGTGCAATATTGCCAGCAGTTATAAAAGCTATTTATCCAGCTACAGCAGAAGTATTGGCTGATGTATATAGTCCTATAGTTCCTGGTTTAAAAGGACTGCCTGTTGAGGCGGAGTATGTAGCAGAAAAAGTTCAAGAATGGCTTTTTAGTGTGGGGTGCATTCAAAAGTTATCTGATTTTGGGTTTACGAAAGATGATATTCCTAATCTTGTAAAACTTGCTAAAACAACTCCTTCCCTTGATGGGTTGTTATCTATTGCACCTGTTGAAGCTACTGAATCTGTCATTGAAAAGATTTATTTAAAATCTCTTTAACTTTGATAAATAATTGTCTTGTTTTGTTAAATTTATTACGATGTTGTTAAGTGATTATGTAATTTGTTGTTTTTGACGTAAAAATATTTGACATTAGTCATATAAATATATAATATATCATTAAGTGAAAAATTATGTCTGGTATAAAGCCAGACATAATTTATTACGAAATCTTGGAGGTGTGAAAGCAATGAACGAGATTTTAGAGAAGAAGCAATTGAATCCCACTGTCAAAATGATGGTTATAAACGCTCCACTAATGGCGAAAAAGGCGAAACCTGGACAGTTTGTCATAGTAAGAGTAGATGAAAAGGGTGAACGCATTCCTTTGACAATAGCGGATTACGACAGAAACAAAGGCACGATTACTATAATATTTCAAGAAGTCGGCATGAGCACCAAGAAGTTAGGTACGTTAAACGTAGGCGATAGATTGCATGACTTCGTAGGACCTTTAGGAAAACCTGTTGAATTTTCAAAAGATACGAAGAGAGTTTTAGCAATCGGCGGAGGTGTTGGAGTTGCGCCGCTTTATCCAAAAGTAAAAATGCTAAATGAGATGAAAGTACCAGTGGATAGTATAATAGGCGGCAGAAGTGCAGAGTACGTCATATTAGAAGATGAAATGAAAAAAGTCAGTGAAAACCTTTATATAACGACGGATGACGGCACAAAAGGCCGTAAAGGCTTTGTAACAGATGTATTAAAAGAATTGATAGAAAAAGACAACAAATACGATGAAGTAATTGCAATTGGGCCACTGATAATGATGAAGATGGTATGCAATATAACAAAAGAATACAACATACCAACTATGGTCAGCATGAACCCGATAATGATAGACGGAACTGGAATGTGCGGAGGATGCAGAGTCACAGTTGGAGGAGAGACAAAATTTGCATGTGTCGATGGTCCAGCATTTGACGGGCTTAAAGTAGACTTTGATGAAGCAATGAGAAGGCAGAATATGTATAAAGATATGGAGAGGAAAGTATTAGAAAATTATGAGCACGAATGCAAGTTAGGGGGCATCTTAAATGGCTAACATGTCGTTAAAAAAAGTACCAATGCCTGAACAGGAACCAGATCAGCGGAACAAAAATTTCAAAGAAGTTGCATTAGGGTATGAAGAAAACATGGCTGTTGAAGAAGCCGAAAGATGTATTCAATGTAAGAATCAGCCATGTGTTGAAGGTTGCCCTGTTCACGTAAAAATACCTGAGTTCATCAAGCTGATAGCAAACAGGGACTTTGAAGGAGCATATCAAAAGATAAAAGAAACGAATAATCTACCTGCAATATGTGGAAGAGTATGTCCACAGGAAAGCCAGTGTGAATCAGTATGCACAAGAGGCAAAAAAGGAGAACCTGTAGCTATAGGCAGACTGGAGAGATTTACAGCAGATTGGCATATGAAAAATAATGAAGATAAAATAGAAAAACCAGAGACGAATGGCAGAAAAGTTGCTGTTATAGGATCTGGGCCTGCAGGACTATCGTGTGCAGGTGATCTTGCAAAAATGGGATATGACACAACCATCTTTGAAGCATTTCATACACCAGGCGGTGTTTTAATGTACGGTATCCCAGAGTTTAGACTTCCAAAAGAAATAGTGCAAAAAGAAATTGATTCGTTGAAAAAATTGGGAGTAAAAATAGAAACCAACATGGTCATAGGCAAGATACTTACAATCGATGATTTATTCGACATGGGGTATGAAGCAGTGTTCATAGGGACAGGCGCAGGATTGCCTAAATTTATGAATATACCTGGAGAAAACTTAAATGGAGTTTACTCAGCAAATGAATTTTTGACGAGGATTAATTTGATGAAAGCTTATGATTTCCCTAACAGTCCCACTCCTGTAAAAGTAGGCAAGAAAGTTGCTGTTGTTGGCGGTGGAAACGTGGCGATGGATGCAGCAAGATCCGCAAAGCGCATGGGAGCAGAAGAAGTGTACATCGTATATAGAAGGTCAGAGGAAGAAATGCCTGCAAGGCTTGAGGAAATACACCACGCAAAAGAAGAAGGAATCATATTTAAGTTATTGACAAACCCTGTAAGAATCATTGGTGATGAAAGTGGCAGTGTAAAAGGAATCGAATGTGTTAACATGGTTTTAGGCGATGTAGACGAATCAGGTAGAAGAAGACCTGTAGAAGAAAAAGGCTCAGAGCATGTAATAGATGTAGATACAGTTATTATAGCAATAGGACAAAGTCCAAATCCGCTTATAACATCCACAACAGAAGGTTTAGAAAAGCAAAGATGGGGTGGAATAATAGTCAACGAAGAAACATTGGAGACAAGCCGCAGAGGAGTTTTTGCGGGCGGTGATGCTGTGACAGGTGCAGCTACAGTAATACTTGCAATGGGAGCTGGTAAAAAAGCTGCAGCTTCTATACACAAATATTTAAGCGAAAAGTGATTTTTAACTGTAAAACACCATTTAATTGCGTTGTATATGGTCAAATGCAATAAATGGTGTTTTTGTCTCTAAAATTTGATTAACTTTAAACGCAAAAAGCAACGCTTTTAAAAGCGTTGCTTTTAGAAGTAGCCTTAAGGGGAGTCGAACCCCTGTCTTCGCCGTGAGAGGGCGATGTCCTAGGCCACTAGACGATAAGGCCAAATATTGGCTGCCGAACTAGGATTCGAACCTAGACTAGATGATCCAGAGTCACCGGTGCTACCGTTACACCATTCGGCATCAACTGACAGAACTTATTATAGCATGGGTTTTTATTTTTGACAAGGGGGTGTTAAAAAATTTTTATAAAAAACTGACTTGTTTTGAGTGTTTACATATTAAGTTAAATGCTATATAATATCCTTTGAAGTTATATACTGTATACATAAAAGGGGGGATATGACAATGGCACATATTATTACAGACGAATGCATAAGCTGTGGTGCTTGCGCTGCAGAATGCCCTGTAGATGCTATTCACGAAGGTACAGGAAAATACGAAGTGGATGCTGATACATGTATAGATTGTGGTGCATGTGAACCAGTATGCCCAACAGGAGCTATTAAGGCTGAATAAGATTAACGAAAAGTCCCTTTCAGGGGGCTTTTTGTTTAATTGACTTAAAAATTTCAAAGTGGTATAATCTACAATAATATATTTTAGATAGATTAGGAGGAGTCATAATGCCTATAGTTTTTCTTAATGGTGAGTTTGTAGACAGTGAAAAAGCGGCTGTTTCGGTTTTTGACCATGGATTTCTTTATGGTGACGGTGTTTTTGAAGGTATAAGGGCGTATGATGGTGTTGTTTTTAAATTAGATGATCACTTAAAGAGACTTTACAATATGGCTAAGGCACTTCTTTTAGATATACCATACTCTAAAGAAGAAATGGCCGATAAAGTCTTGGAAACTGTGAGGAGAAACAACTTAAAAGATGCATACATAAGATTAGTTGTTTCAAGAGGGAAAGGAGATTTAGGGCTCGATCCCTACAAATGTTCAAAGCCTACAGTAGTTATCATTGCAGATAAGATTACATTGTATCCTGATGAAATGTACCAAAATGGATTAAAAATTATCACATCTACGTTTAGGCGCAACTCCATTCAAACCTTAGACCCACAGATTAAATCTCTAAATTATCTTAACAATATATTGGCAAAGATTGAGGCTGTGAAAGCGGGTTATCCAGAAGCTCTTTTATTAAATTTAGAAGGATATGTGGCAGAATGTACAGGTGACAATGTTTTTATTGTATCTGACGGTACTTTATATACACCGCCATCTGCTGCTGGAGCTTTAGGTGGCATTACGAGAGCTACTGTCATAGATATAGCAAATAAACTTGGAATACCAGTTGTTGAAAAATATTTTTCACTTTTCAATGTGTACACTGCAGATGAATGCTTTTTGACAGGTACTGCTGCAGAAGCAATTCCTGTAACTGAAGTTGACAAGAGAGTCATCGGTGACGGTAAGCCTGGCGAGATTACTAAAAAGATCATTGAAGAATTTAAAAATGTGAGAACTTTGTATGGAACAAAGGTATATTAAAAAAACGCATGGCTAGTCCATGCGTTTTAGACTTTAAGGAGGATATGAAATGGATAAATTGTACTATTATGACAGCTATAAAAGCTCCTTTACTGCAAAAGTCATCGATATTAATGTTACTGATGAATACTGCGAAGTTATGCTTGATAAGACGTATTTCTATCCTGAAAGCGGTGGACAACCAGCAGATAGCGGATTTATCGACGGCATAAAGGTTGAAAATGTCTTTTTAAAAGATGATAAAGTCATCCATGTTTTGAAGACGCCTCCTAAAAATGATTTGGTAAGTTGTGAGATAGATTGGAAAAAGAGATTTGACAACATGCAACAGCACAGTGGTCAGCATCTTTTGTCGGCAGTATTTTATAAGCTATTTAATGCAGAAACAGATAGTTTTAGCATTGGAGATGATAGCTCGCATATTACATTGACAAATAGCGATTTAAGCGAAGATAACCTTAAAGAAGTCGAGATTGAAACAAATAGGCTTATATATTTAAATTTACCTGTTGTTTCATACTTTGTAAAAAACGATGATTTGGGGAAATTACCCTTGAGAAAAAAGCCTAAAGTTGACGAAAATATAAGAATAGTGGAGATTAAAGACTTTGACTATTCACCATGCGGTGGTACTCACGTGAAAAATTTAGGTGAAATAGGAATTGTAAAGATAAAAAAATTTGAAAGAACAAAAAAAGGCTTAAGGATAGAATTTGTCTGTGGATTTAGGGCAATTGATGATTATTTTAAGAAAAATAATTACATAAACAGACTAATAGCGCTGTTATCTGCAAAGGAAGAAGAAGTCTTAGAAAAGATCGATAAGATATTGGATGAAAATAAAGAACTAAAAAGGGAATTAAATAGAATGAGAGATAATATACTTCAATATGAGGCTGAAAAATTAATCGCAGAGTCAATAAATTTAAAAAAATTTAAGATGGTGGCAAAAACATTTGATGATAAAGATATGAAAGAATTGAGAGCTTTATCGCAGATAATCACGAAAGAGAAAGGGATCATTTGCATTTTAGGCAGCGTTGCGAATTGCGGCAATATAGTAATATCAAGATCGGATGATGTTGATATAGATATTAATTCGTTTTTTAAAGAGGTTTTGGACGTTATAGAAGGAAACGGTGGAGGTAATCAAAAAACATGCCAAGGAAGTGGCAAAGCGGAAAAAGTGGGCTTGGCTATAGACAAAGCAATTAACTTAATATCAAAAAGTTAAAAAAAATTTAAGAGGTATGCAGGAAAATAATAACATTTATAGAATATATAACTATAGTTAGAATATTCTATAGGAGTTGAGCTAAAATGGAAAACATTGAAATGTCATCGTTAAAAGACTTGTTGGAAAAAATCAAGCAAAAAATTTCGAATGATGACATATTAAGGTGCATTAATGACGGCGAAATTTTGACAGTTGGTGAGGGATGTGAAGATTGGGAGATAGAATGTGGACGAGATATAGTAGATATATATAAGAAATTGTCAAATTTGGTGGAAAAAATTAGATGAAATTTCTACATTATCCTATTGAATTTTTTGGTTCCTAATGATAAAATTGTATATGCGATTTTTAGAAAAGGGGAACTAATGATGTACAATAAGATATCTGTATTGGAAGAACAGATTAGCAATTTACGAGATGAACTTGATGATTTGATAAAGCAAGAAGAAGTAAAATACGAGATGATTCTTGACTTAAGCCGCAAACTCGACGATCTAATCGTGCTATATTGTACGACGAAATCGAAAAAATATCGCACAAATGGTGATATTGTCCAATAAATATGCTATAATAGTCTAAAGGGGAGTAACTCTTCGTTAATCAGTCGTCAGTACGGTGAGAAACACCCGGCTGGTTAAGCAAATTTGCGAGTGAGACCTTTATTTTGTGGAATAATACAAAATAAAGGTCTTTATTTATACCATAAATTAAGAAACAAGGAGGAATAAGATGAAGGAAAGCTGGATTTATGATGTAGAAGAAGTTTTAAATGAATTAAATGTGGATGCTAAGGAGGGGCTTTCATCAAAAGATGCTAAAGAGAGGTTAGAAAAGTATGGCGCCAACATTTTAAGTGAAAAGAAAAAGCGAACTATGTTGTCTATGTTTTTGGATCAATTTAAAGATTACATGGTGATTATCTTGATAATTGCATCTATTGTTTCGTTTTTTCTGGGTGAAATTACAGATGCAGTAATAATTTTATTCATAATCTTGTTGAATGCTTTTTTAGGGATGATACAAGAAAATAACGCTGAGAAGTCTCTTGAAGCGCTTAAAAAATTGTCTGCGCCGGTGTCGCGCCTACTAAGAGATGGAAAAGTTGTGGAGATAGAGTCACAGCATATCGTTCCTGGTGATGTAGTGTTTTTAGAAGCAGGAAATTTTGTGCCTGCTGATGGAAGGATAATAGAGTCTGCAAATTTGAAGATAGATGAGTCAGCTCTCACAGGTGAATCTGTTCCGTCAGAAAAGACTTCTGGCAAGTTAAAAGACAAAAATCTCAATATCGGCGATAGACATAACATGGCGTACATGGGCACAGTTGTAACTTATGGGAGAGGATCGTTTGTAGTGACTGAGACAGGTATGAGCACAGAGATGGGGAAAATAGCGAAGATGTTAGACGATGATGAGATGACGATGACGCCTCTCCAGATAAAGTTAGAGCAACTTGGGAAGTATCTTGGCACAGGAGCACTTATCATTTGTGGCATAATATTTGGAATAGGTGTCATGGAAAAAAGGCCGGTATTTGACATGTTTATGACATCCGTAAGCCTTGCTGTTGCTGCGATTCCTGAAGGACTGCCAGCAATAGTCACTATCACTTTAGCATTAGGCGTACAGAAGATGATAAAGAGAAATGCTATATTAAGAAGGCTTCCAGCAGTGGAGACATTAGGCAGTGCAAATGTGATATGTTCTGATAAAACAGGCACTTTGACTCAAAACAAGATGACTGTAGTGAAAGTTTTTGTCGATTTTAAAGAGATAGACTTGACTGAAGGATATGACAGCAAGGCAGGGTTTATTTTGGAGCAGAGTGTACTTTGCACAGATGCGTTTATTGATGAGTCAGGTAAAAGCTTTGGAGATCCGACTGAAGTCGCTATAGTATCAGCGTGTGAAAAATATGTATCTAAAAAATCGGAGTTAGAAAAAGAATTTCCGCGAGTTGCCGAAATCCCATTTGATTCTGATCGAAAAATGATGACTACCATCCACAAATCAAATGATAAAAATTATAAGGTCATAACAAAAGGAGCATTTGATAGTGTCATCGAAAGGTGTAGATACATATTAAAAGATGGCAAAATAGTAGAATTGAGCGATGACGATAAGGCAAAAATTAAGATTGAAAATGAGAATATGGGGAAAGATGCTTTAAGAGTTTTGGCTATATCTTTTAAAGATATTGATAGTGTGCCAGAAAGATTAGAAAGCCTTGAGGTGGAGAAAGATCTTGTATTTGTTGGGCTTTTAGGAATGATAGATCCGCCGAGAGATGAAGTAAGAGATTCTGTTAGGATATGCAAAAATGCCGGTATAAAACCTGTCATGATAACAGGTGACCATAAGATTACTGCTGTAGCTATTGCAAAAGATTTAGGCATTTTGGATGAAGATGATATGTCTGTGGATGGCAGAGAGTTGGAAACAATGACAGATGATGAACTTTACGAAAAGGTAAAAAACATATCAGTGTATGCAAGAGTTTCTCCAGAGCATAAGATGAGGATAGTAAAAGCTTGGCAGAAAAACAATGCGGTGGTGGCTATGACTGGCGACGGTGTAAATGATGCACCAGCGCTAAAGCAGGCTGATATAGGTGCTGCAATGGGTATTACAGGCACAGATGTGGCAAAAGATTCTGCTGATATGGTGCTTACAGATGATAATTTTGCAACTATTGTGGCTGCTGTAGAAGAAGGAAGAACCATTTATGAAAACATAAAAAAATCTATACATTACCTTTTATCATGCAATATTGGCGAAATACTTGTCCTCTTGGTTGCAACATTAGCTGGTATGCCAATGCCTCTTAAGCCGATCCATATATTGTGGGTGAATTTAGTAACAGATAGCCTACCTGCTCTTGCTTTAGGTTTGGAACCTGCTGAAAAAGATATAATGTCTAAGAAACCAAGACCAAAAGATGAAAATATCTTTTCAGATGGCCTTATGTACAGAATACCAATCGAAGGCATCATGATAGGCTTAGTATCTTTTATAGCATTTCTGATTGGGCTTAGGGAAAATCTGACTAATGCAAGAACTATGGCATTTGCCGTTTTGACTTTTTCACAGCTTTCACAAGCGCTGAACGCAAGATCCATCAAATCAGTGTTTAAGATCGGCTTATTTAAAAATAAATACATGGTGCTTGCACTATTAGTTTCCATATTCCTTCAGCTTGTAGTCATACTGACTCCATTGAATACAATTTTTGACATAAAAAATATAAACATATACGATTGGGATGTAGTAATTGCACTATCACTTTTGCCTTTAGCAATTATGGAAATAGTAAAAGCGACATTTTTCAAAAATAGGTAAATTTAAACCGCTTTGCACGACATGCTGCATGATGGAGTAGCATTTGCTACTCTACCATGGCATATCAAGTGTAAAGCGGTTTTATGTTACTATGTGAGGGTATAAAATTGCTGATATTATCTGAATTATGACAGTGGCAGCTATAAGTATCATCCATGAAATGCCTGCTTGTGATACACTGCCATTTATTAGATATCCTCGTAAAAGTTCAACAACATAACTTAAAGGATTGATTCTTGCTACTATTTGAAGCCAATGTGGCATTATTTGTATTGGATAGATTGCATTGCTGGCAAAAAACAATGGCATCGTTATAACCTGTCCTATTCCCATAAATCTTTCTCTGCTTTTTACTATGGCTGCTAAAGCCATTGATAAAGAAGAAAAAAATGCAGCACCCAACACAATTGTCAATATGCTCATTATTACGTTTAAAATGCTCCACTTTATGTCAAGTCTTAGCAAAAACGCCAAAAATAATATTATTATTACTTGGCTTATTGCTCTGACTCCTGCTCCAAAGGCTTTTCCTGTGACAAAAGCTGCTCGAGGAACAGGCATTGCTATAAGCTTTTGAAGTATTCCCTGATCTTTATCCCAAATTATGCTTAAACCATAAAATATGGATATGAACATCATTGATTGGGCTAAAATGCCTGGAGCCATAAATGTCTGATAGTTGACATTTCCTGTAGGTATGGCTCGTATCCTGGAAAATGCCTGACCAAAGATAAGAAGCCATAAAACTGGTTGAACTGCTCTTGTAAGTAGTTCGGTTGGATCATGTTTCAGTTTTCGTATCTCTATTTCTGCGATTGTAAAAGAATTTAAGATATAGTCTAAAACTATTTTTATAGGAGAATTCATCTTAACTGAATCTTTGGATTCTTTTGCGTAATTGACTTGTTTCACGATAATTCCCTCCAGACTCTAATTGATTTCCTGTGAAAAATGTAAATACATCATCCAATGTAGCGTTTGGATTTCCGGTTTTTGATTTTAATTCATCAGGAGTTCCTAAGGCAGCAATTTTGCCGCTGTTCATTATTGCTATCCTTCCGCATATGGCTTCTGCTTCTTCCATGTAATGGGTAGTAATTAAAATTGTAAGACCTGTTTCTTTCCGCAAAGTATCTATTACGTTCCAAACGTTTTGCCTTGCCACAGGATCAAGCCCAACTGTCGGTTCATCAAGTATTAAGACTTGAGGTCTGTGTATTATGGCTTGGCCTATTTCAAGCCTTCGTATCATTCCACCTGAATACTGTTTGACTAAGCGGTTTCTGGCATCATTCAAATTCAAAATATCAAGAATGTAATCAATTCTTTCTTCCCTTTCTTTTTTGTCAAGCCTTAAAAGCTTAGCGACAAATAGCATATTTTCATATCCAGTTAAGGTGGAATCGGCAGAAAGAGCTTGTGGCACATATCCAATGTACTTTCTTATCGTTGCACTGTATTTTTTGGCATCAAGACCAGCAACAAGTATTTTGCCAGAAGTAGGTGGCATCAATGTCGTTATCATTCTTATGGTAGTAGTTTTTCCTGCACCATTAGGACCTAATAAGCCGAATATTTCTCCTTTTCTGACGTCAAACGTGATCCCACCTACTGCTTCAAAATCTTTAAATCTTTTCTTTAAATTTTTTATTTCGATTGCAAAGTCCATAAAATCACCTTCTTGAAATTTTTTAAAATATTACGGCATCATCCGATGCGTTTAATAGCGTTTTAAGATTTTTGTTTAATGTGTCAATGTCTATGCTGTCACCGCACATATCCACTATTTTTTTTAGCATCTTTGTGCGATATTCTAAAATTTCGTTTAGAAGCACAGCCCCCTTTTCTGTGAGCTTCAAAAACACAAGGCGTCTGTCCTTGTCATCTCTCCACCTATATACCAAATCATCAGCAACGAGATTGTCGATTAGCCCTGTCAGTGTGCTGGAAGACAGTAAAAGTTGTGACTGTAACTGCTTCATAGTTATTGCTTCATCTTGGCTTAATTTGTTTAAGACCCAAAATCGAGACATGGTAATTTCTTTATTGTTTAAGTAATTTCTGGTCACAAGATTCATTCTATGGTTGATTTCTCGCAGTAAATACTCTAATAAATTTATTTCGGCATCCATTATATCAGCCTCCCTAATATTTCGTAAACCGTAATATTATTATATTACACATCGTTCTTAATGTCAAAAGTTTCATGTTATAAAAAAGTTATAAATTGTTTGTATATTGTATTTATTGAATTATAACAATTGTATGTTATAATAATTTTAAAAAATATGGGAGGTATCGATTGTGAAAGAGAATAGTTTGAAGAAACTTGTTTACATCGCACTTATGACGGCTCTTATTGCTGTTGGTACTATGGTAATACAAATTCCTACGCCATATACGAAAGGATATATAAATATAGGTGATTCTTTCATCTTTCTTTCGGCTACTATTTTGGGACCTTTTGCAGGCTTTGTGTCTGGAGGCATTGGTTCAGCATTATCTGATCTTCTTTCAGGATATGCTTTATGGGCTCCATGGACATTAGTCATAAAAGGGTTGGAAGGGCTTATTGTGGCTGCTTTATTGAAAAAGGAAGATAAAAATTTTATTGTTCAAATAGCTGTTTTTGCTTTAGCTGCATCATGGATGGTGCTTGGATATTATATTGGCGGTGCTTTTATGTACGGTTCAAAAGCTGCTCTTGCTGATGTGCCAGGAAATATACTTCAAGGAATAGGAAGTGTGATCATTGGTTCTGTGCTTGTGGCTTCGTTGTCAAGAGTTAAATACTTTAAAGATATAAGGCGAGGTTAGACATCCTTGCTTTTTTCTTTTCAAAAATGTATTATTTTATATGAGAATTGCATTGAGGTGAAAAAATATGATTGATACAGTGATGTTTGACCTTGATGGCACTTTGCTCCCTGTTGATACAGACAAGATGATTATGGAATATTTTGAAGCTATTTCAAACAAAATCTCAGATTATTTCGATAAGTATTACTTTCAAAAGGCTCTTTATTCAGCCAGCATGGACATGATAAACAATTTGGATCCCAGTAAGACAAACGAGGAAGCCTTTTTCGATTCGTTTTTAAAATTAGTGGAATATCCAAAGGATAAGATCATGGAGATTTTTACTGATTTTTATGAAAATGACTATAAGCACCTTGGAGCTAATGTGTGTAAAAACGAGTATGCTAAGGCTTGTGTAGAATTGCTGGTTGATAAAGGATACGATGTTGTACTTGCTACAAATCCGATTTTTCCAGGTATAGCCATAAAAGAAAGATTGAGATGGGCTGGAATTGACCATAAATACTTTAGCTTTGTCACATCTTATGAGCGCATGCACTTTTGCAAGCCTCACATACAATATTATAAAGAAATCGTAGAAAAGCTTAAGAAAAAGCCTGAAAATTGCATCATGGTCGGCAATGATGTTGATGAAGATGTAATAGCTGGGACTATCGGCTTTAAGACATATCTATTGGATGAGTTTTTGATCAATAGAACATCAAAAGACATTTCAGTCTTTGAACATGGAAATTATAAAGATTTGTATGAGTATATTAAAAGATTACCTGCTATTTAGATGGGAGATGATTAAAGTGAAATTGACAATTCTTGGCTCACATGGGCCTTATCCAGGTGCAGATGGAGCTTGTTCAGGTTATTTGGTGGAAGACGATGATGTAAATGTACTTGTAGATTGTGGCAGCGGTATTATCGGCAGATACCAAAAGTATCATGATTTAAAAGACCTAAAGTACATAATACTCACACATTTGCATTCAGACCACATGGCAGATATGCTTGTCTTAAGGTATGCTTTGGACATAATGATGAAAAAGGGTTATATAGATGAACCTGTAAACGTGTATTGTCCAGACGAACCTTCTAAAGTCGTTGAAGAATTAAAATTTAATGACGTATTTAAAATTAAACATATAGATGAGGAGTTAAAGCTCAACATCGGTAACTTTACGATAACATTTAAAGAAATGGTTCATCCTGTTAAGACATTTGCTGTAAAATTTGATACGTGCGGTAAGACGTTTGTCTTTAGCAGTGATACGATTTACAATGATAAGCTTATTTCTTTTGCAAATAATGCTGACTTATTCTTGTGCGATGGCAATTTATTAAATGGCGAGAAAGGGCCCCATCTTACTGCAAGACAGGCAGCAGAAATTTCAAAGGCTGCTCATTGCAAAAAGCTTGTCGTTACACACCTTTGGCCGCAACACTCAATAGAAGAGTATGAAAAAGAAGTGTCAGAAGTGGTAAATGATGCAAGCATAGCTAAGCCGTTTGAAGCGTATTTTGTATAATTGATATGGATAAGCCATTTTTGTACGTAGCAGTATTATTATCTGTAGGCATCATAATAAGCAGGTTTGTCGAGATAAATGTTGTGTTTTTGCTTTTAGCGTTTTTGGTTGTCCTGCTTGCCGGCATATACATGTATCTGTTCAGAAAAAATGCCATTTACTTATTGCTTCTGGCAGTATTTGTCTTGGGATTGACGGTGGGAGAAAATGCATTGTATTCAAAAGGTGTGTACGATGATTTAAACAACAGATTGGTTTCACTTGATGGCATTGTATCAAATGTCGTTTTAAAAGATGGATTTGCAAAGTACGTGCTGGCTCCTAAAAACAAAGACAGAATTTTGATAACGCAGTATGGTGGTACTTATCCTAAAGAAGGTGATTTGACCGAGGTAAGAGGAATAATAGAGCTGCCTCAAGGCAAAAGAAATCCTGGTGGATTTGATTATAGGCTTTATCTTAAAAAAAGCGGCATTACAGCTTTGATGAATGTAAATGGCTATTCTGTAAAAATCATAAAAAGCAATGCAGACAATTATGCGGATAAAGTCATTAGAAGGATAAGGGAGAGAATAACGCAGATTTTTTTCAATTCGATGCCTAAAAACGATGCTGATTTTGTCTCATCTGTCATACTGGGGCAATACAATATCGAAGAAGACGTACTTAATTCTTTTAAGGTTACAGGTCTTACACATATAATTGCAGTATCAGGATTTAACTTTGGAATATTGACTTTATTTATGATGTTCGTCTTAAATATTTTGCATATTAGAAGATATTCTCCATTTGTGATAGTTCCACTGCTTTTAATATACACTGTTATAACAGGTGCACCACCATCAGCCGTAAGAGCCGCCATAATGGCTTGTATGGCTTTAATTGCTACATTTATCGGGAGAGAAAATAATCCAATTAATGCCATATCTTTTGCGGCAACTATGATACTATTTTTCAATCCATTGATGTTATTTGACATAGGGTTTCAGCTATCATTTGTAGCGACATTGTCTATTTTGCTTTTGTATAAGCCAATAAAAGGTATAGTAAAGATAAAAAGTGAAAAAATCAAAGAAGTAGTTTCTGCTACTTTAGCTGCACAAATTGGCACGGTTCCTATTATAATATACTTTTTTCACAACATTTCGATTATTTCACTATTGCCGAATATATTGATTGTGCCGATTGTAAGCGTTGCTGTAGTGTTGGGATTTTTGTCCGCAATTTTAGGTCTTATATATATGCCTTTTTCTATCCCTTTAAACCTTATAAATATACCGGTAGTAGAGATTGTCTTGTATCTTACAAGGATTTTCTCCCAGATACCGCATGCATCTATAAGCGTATCGCAGCCTCCAGTTTACATGATGTTATGCTATTATGCAGCACTTATTTTATTGTCCAGCAATCTCAGCAAAAAAATTAAAATTAGTGCCGTTTCAACAATGCTGTTTCTCTTGATGGCAGTGTTTGCTATAAATTCATTGACACCTAAAAATCTTGAAATAACTTTTCTCGATGTAGGACAAGGTGACAGTACTTTTTTAAGGACTCCGGATGGCAAAAACATACTGATAGATGGCGGAGGAAGGCCTGAATATGGCAATTCTTCCTTTGATGTTGGACAAGATATTTTGATGCCATTTTTGCTTTATAAAAATGCCACATCGTTAGATGCGGTGTTTATATCTCATACAGATTATGATCATGTAGGCGGCATATTGTCCATTTTAAACGATGTAGATGTGAAAAGGATATTTATTGGCAGACAGGTGGCGGATAGCGAAAATTTTAAAAAATTAATGGCTATCGCCAGCAAGAGGAAAATACCAGTTTTTCAATTGTCAAAAGGTGACTGGGTTGAGATATCTGGAATAAAATATGATATTTTGAGCCCCGACTCTTACGTGATTGCTGAGAACCCCATAAATAATAATGCGCTGGTTTTTAAAATGGTGTATAAAAATGTAAGCATCTTATTCACTGGAGATATAGAGAAAGAAGCGGAAAATGCGCTATTAGATGATAATATATCGTCAGATATATTGAAAGTTCCACATCATGGATCTAATACGTCATCGCAAAAAGATTTTGTGGACAAGGTAAATCCTAAAATCAGCGTGATAATGGTAGGTAAAAATAATTATGGACAGCCAGATGGAGAAGTAGTAAAATATTTAAAAAGCAGATCGCGACTTTTCAGGACAGATAAAGATGGTGCTATCATCGTTGAAACGAATGGCACATTTATACATATCAAAAAAATGATCGAGGATTGATGGCAGTGAATTACAAAGAATTTCTTGAGATTACAAACAAAGGCTTTTTGCCTGCTTATGTTTTTTACGGCGAAGAAAGATTTTTGATCGATGAAGCTATTAAAAAATTAAAAAACAAACTAATAGCTGAAGGCACTGAAATCATGAATTACACCATAATTGAAGATGCTAATGATAAAAATATAATAGACAGTTTAGAAACTCTTCCATTTATGTCGGAACATAGGTTTGTTTTAATAAAAGATGATGATATTTTAAAGAAGGTAAATGACAATACTGTCGATGCTATAATTAAGCGGATTGAAAGCGGAAATACAGACAGTTGTATAGCATTTGTATTTAAGGACAAAATCGACACGAGAAAAAGAATATTCAAGGCAATAAGTAAACATGGTGCTATTGTAAATTTTGAACATTTAAAATTTGATGAAGCAGTCAATTATGCAGGATTTTTTGTCAGAACCTATGGAAAAGTCATAAAAAAACCTGTTGCAGAATATATTGTTAAAAGCGTAGGTGTGGATTTATATACCATTTTAAATGAAATCAAAAAAATTGTGTCCTACAGCGATGGCAAAGAAGTGCTTATAGATGATGTAAAAGACGTTGTATCAGCATCAACTGCTGAGAATGTATTCAAATTGGTAAACGCAATAGGTTTAAGACAGGAAAAAGCAGCTATATACATATTGAACAAGATGATTTTAAATGAAGAAAATCCTATTGGAATATTATCCATGATTGCACGACAGTTTCGGATTCTCATAAAGGCTAAGCATTTATTGATGAAAAAAATTGACAAAAAAAAGTTGCAGCAAGACTTAGGGATACCTTATTTTTTAGTTGATGATATAATACAGCAATCAAAGTGTTTTAAAGAAAAAGATCTTTTAAATGCGTATAAACTGTGTGTAAAATGCGATAGGGAATTGAAATCAAGCTATGATGGCAATTTAGCTTTGGAATCATTGATAAGAAAGCTTTGCAATTAAAAAAGCGTACGACGTACGCTTTTTAAGCATTTAATGCGTTAAATTTTGCATATAATCTTGACTTCTTCCTTGCAACTGTATTTTTGTGCAATGTGCCCTTTGAATATGCTTTATCAAGTTCTCTTATGGCATTAATTAAAGCTGCTTTTGTATTATCTATGTTACCTTCTGCTAAACTCTTTTCGAATTTAGAAATAGCTGTTCTAACTTTTGATTTTACTATTTTATTCTCCAATGTCCTTCTTTTTGTTACAAGTATTCTTTTTTTAGCTGATTTTATGTTTGCCAAACCATTCACCTCCTCAAATCAATCAAAAGTAATTTTACCACGAAAAAGCATTTTTTGCAATACAATTCAGGAAAGCAGTTTAATACAACCTTGTGCGAATAATATTTTTTAAAATGTCAATTATATTTTTAGGAGGTGATTTTATGTTAAAAGCGATAATTAGATTTGTAGTTTCAGCGATTGTTTTAATGATCGTAGGTTATCTTGTCCCAGGATTTAGTGTGGCTGGATTTTGGGGCGCTTTGATATCAGCAATTGTGATTGCATTGCTGGGATATATAGTTGAGGCAATGCTTGGTCAAAATATTTCTCCGAGAAGTAGAGGTGTTGTTGGCTTCATAGTTGCAGCAATAGTAATATATGTATCTCAGTTTATAGTTCCAACAATACATGCTACGATATTAGGCTCAATAATAGCTGCTTTTGTAATCGGGCTTGTTGATGCTTTTATACCTACAGAATTGAGGTGAGATTATGTTCAATATAAGGACAGATCTTGCTGTTGAAGCCCGTGAAATGTATAAAGGCGGACATGCGGGGGAAATCCCAGGCGTTTTAGTAGATGAAAGCCAAGATGACAACATAAAAATAGTTAAAGTAACTATTTTGGACGATGACGGTGCTAAAACGATGGGAAAGCCGATAGGAGATTATATAACTATAGAGGCTCCTGATTTAAGGTACAGGGACATTGAACTTGAAGACAAAGTAGCCCAAAAACTTGCCGATGTAATAAAGAAAATTTCTAATGTTAATGTCAATATGAAAGTCCTTGTGATAGGTTTAGGCAATTGGAATGTGACGCCAGATGCACTTGGACCAAAGACAATTGAAAATATTGTTGTGACTCGTCATTTGAAAGAATTGGCACCTCTGCAGTTTGGCGAAAATATATGTGCTGTAAGTGCTATGGCTCCCGGTGTATTAGGTATAACAGGTATTGAGACGGCAGAAATCGTTAAAAGCGTCGTTGATAAGATAAAACCTGATTTAGTCATCACAATAGACGCTCTTGCATCGAGGCGAGTTGAAAGGCTTGCTACAACAATACAGGTTTCAAATACAGGCATTAGCCCTGGATCTGGAATAGGAAATAAAAGATCTGCTATCAACATGGAAAGCTTAGGTGTTCCTGTAATTGCAATAGGTGTTCCGACTGTAGTAGATGCAGCTACAATTGCCAATGATGCTATAGAACATCTTGAGAGTGCATTGAAAAACAATGTGGAAAGCGGTAGTCCTCTATACAATGTATTGAAAAACATGAATGATGAAGATAAATACGCCTTAATAAGAGAGGTATTAAGTCCGGAAGAAAATCTCATAGTCACGCCAAAAGAAATTGATCTTCTTATCAAAAACATTTCATCTATTTTGTCAAGAGGAATTAATTTAGCTTTGCAACCTAATTTGACAGTGGATGAGATGAATCAACTTGTACATTAAATTAGTAATAAAGCACTTCTCTTGTGAATAATTTATAGTATAAAACCAAAGAGAGGTGCTTTCATTGTACAGAAGTTCATTGAGGTATTACCGCCTTAAAAAGGTGTCTTTCGTGATTTTATTGCTTTTTAATATTTTATTTTATAGATGGCTTATGACAAATGACATAGAAGCTGCCAATATAAATTTTGAAACAGAGACTTTTGCCGAGGAGTACAATAGCATTAATGGCATGTTTATAACTGCTTTGAATTATACGATGCCGACTGTTGATGTAGGCTATAAATCTGAAGGATTTTACGATAGAGATTTGACTATAGCTTCAATGTTTAATCTAAATCAAAGAGATCCGCTTAAAATATTAAAGTACCAAATTCCCATTATTGCTCAAATAGACAAAGGAGAAAAAAACAATACGTCTAATACGCAAGTTGCAGACAATCACAGCGCTAATCAAAGTGAAAATGGCCAAGCGGCAAATGAAACACCAAAAGAAAGTGAGACGACTGCAACTGCGACAAATGCCAGTAGCGTTGATACTGGCAAGCCACTTATATTGCTTTACCATACACATACAATGGAATCGTACGTTGCAACTTTAAAAAACAAATATGTAGCCGCATATGGGTACGATAGGACAAATAATCTCAATTACAACATGGTAAGAGTGGGCGATAGTTTAACAGAATATTTGACTAAGGATTATGGCATTAGCGTTTTGCATGATCGCACAATACATGATTACAATTACGATCAGTCATACTACAATTCTTCTTTATCAGTAAAAAAATATCTGGAAGAATATCCTTCGATTAAAGTAACTATCGATTTGCACCGTGATGGATATGGAAGTGTAATGCAGCCAGGAGTTGATACAATACCTGTTTTAAGCAGCTTGCCTAATCAAGATTACAGAAAAAAATATACGATGGAAATAAATGGACAGACGGTTGCAAAGATCATGTTCATAATTGGTTCTCGAAGAACTGCAGATATGAATGAAGACTGGAAAAAGAATTACGAGTTTGCAAAACAAATTAGCGATAAGTTGAATGAATTATATCCGGGCATATCATTGGGAATAGAGATTCATCAGTATGCCGAGTACAACCAACATTTTTCAGAGAAAGGCATACTTATTGAATTAGGCAGCAATTACAATACTTTGGAAGAGGCCTTAAATTCGACTCCATACTTAGCTAAAGCAATTTATTTAGTGCTGAAAGATGATGGACTTGCCAAATAATGAGGGTTTACCTCATTATTTGTTTTTAAAGTATTTTTCTAATCCAGTGACAATACCAGTTGATAGTTTTTTTAAATAGTCTTTGTTAACAAGTAGATTTTTGTCATCATTGTTTGTGATAAAGCCAAGTTCGACTAATATTCCTGTCTTTTTTGCATTTGTCAGCAAAAAGTAATCTGCCACATTTGGACTTCTGCTTGTTCCAGCAATGGCATTTAAAGAATCTTGCACATATGATGCTAATGTTTTGCTGTTTATATCGGTATTTGAGTAAAAAACCATTGGACCTTTTACATATGGCGCGTTGTTTACAGCATTGACGTGTATGCTGATATACGCATCTATATCATTGCTGTTTATCATATTTACTCTCGCTTTTAAATCTCGCCTATGTCTGTAGTCATTATCTTTACATAGATTTTCTAAGGAAGTATCTTTATCTCTTGTCATAATTACTTTCGCTCCGCGATTTATCAACTCTGTTTTTAAGATTAATGATGCTTCTAAATTGATGCTTTTTTCTAGTATATTTCCAGAGCTTGTGCCACCGTCAATTCCTCCATGACCAGGATCGATCAGTATGATTTTGTCTTTCAATGGATTGTCCGGTGCTGAAAATGCCGTATTAGCTCTTAATATCAACGGTAAAATTGTGGATAATAGTACCAAAGATATGGTACAATATATACAAATGAATTTAAATGATTTATTCAATTTTGATGCCCCCAATCTAGTTTTATGTTTAGATAAAAAGAGGCTTATTATACTGTATATAATTATAATTTATGTATGAAACTGTTATTTAGGAGGTAACGATGAAAAATAAATTTGCTTTATTTTTTTTAGTTTTGCTTTTCTTCTTAAGTACATTTTCTTTTTCTTATGCACAAACTGCAGAGGATGGGAAAAGGGCCGTAATATTTATATTAAATAGAGTTTCTATAGATGATTTTTTAAATAGTGATTTAAAGAATATTAACAATATGATAGACAATGGTACTTATGGCCTTATGACTGTCAATGTTGATGGTGGCAGATCTTTGGAAAGTGTTTTTATGACGCTTGGTACAGGTACTCGTGCTGTTGGCTCTAATGGTGCTTCTTTGAATTTCAACACATGGGAAACATATAACAATGAATTGGCGTCTACAATTTATGAGAGGAATACGGGGAAAATTCCTTCAGAAGGTCAAATTTTAAATTTGGATATTGCCCAGATAATCAGAAACAACTCAAAAAGAAATCATATTATAAGACCTGGCTTATTAGGGGATAAATTTAAGGATAGTGGGCTTAATGTAGCTGTTTTTGGCAATGAAGATACAGATGTTGATTACAAAAGATATGCTCCTTTAATAGGCATGAATTACAGCGGTATCGTGCCTTATGGAGATGTCAGTGATATGACGAATAAAAAGGATCCTTTGATGCCTTACGGCATATCGACAGATTATGATACAATGTACAAAGAGTATCTGAGTATTAAAGATAATGTGGCTCTGGCAATATTTGATTTAGGCGATACTGCAAGAGCAAATGATTATCAAAACAGCGGATTAGATAAAATAAATAGAGAGAACAAAGAAAAAGCACTAAAGAATGCTGATGAATTCATTGGAAAAGTTTTACGTACTGATAGTGGGAATACCCTTTTTATGATTGTCACTCCTTTGCCGCCTTCTCAAAAAATGGGTCAAAATGATTTTTTGACGCCTGTTGTAATGTATGGAAATGGCATTTCAAAAGGTAAGCTTATAACATCGGATACGACGAAAAGGACAGGTATTGTAACAAACACAGACTTGCTTCCAACAATATTGACGTATTTTGGCTTAGATGTGCCTGCCTTTGTAACTGGACACAATTTGTATTCATCAGATGTCAATGGAGATTTAATGAAGCTTGAAAATTTAGATAAGCAGCTTACATTTAACTATACGTATAGGCCGTATTTTTTAAAAACTTACGTGATACTGCAGATATTTATACTGATTTTATCTTTGGTTATACTGCTGTTTTTTAAAAAATACTCTACTTTGGTGAAGCCTTTTTTGCTTTTGATACCGATTATGCCTATAAGTTTCTTGCTTTTGCCTCTATTTGATTATGCAAATATCGTAAACAGCGTTTTAGGCATTGTTGCTGTTTCAACAGTTTTTACATTAGCTGCGTACAAATTAGTTAAAAAAAGTAGTTTTAGATACTTTTTAATTGCAGCCTTCACTGCTGCCATATTGATGCTGGACATGCTTACAGGATATAATCTTTTGAAAAATTCATTTTTAAGTTACGATGTAATCGCAGGTGCCAGATTCTATGGAATTGGGAATGAATACATGGGGATTTTTATAGGAGCCGTACTGTGCTTTGCGCTTTTATCGTTTGAGATATTTGGGAATATTGACAAAAAGTATCTAATATTTGCAAATATACTGATTTACATTATCGTCTTATACTTTATAGCATCGCCGTCTTTAGGGACGAATGTAGGCGGTGGTATAGCCGCGTTTGCAGCATTTTCAGTTGCGTCTATGTACTTATTTGGCAAAAAACTTAACATTAAAAATATTTTGTTTGTAGGTGGAAGCATCGTTGCATTATTATTTTTGCTGTTTTATGTTGACTCTTTAAGACCTTTGCCGGAGCAAACACATATAGGGCAGACCTTCAATTTAGTGAAAGATGATGGGCTTTACCCGCTTATTCAGATATTTGCAAGAAAGATTAGCATGAATTTGAAGCTTTTTAAGTATTCCGTTTGGAGCAGGGTTTTAGTTACGTTGGTGTTTGTGCTTTTCATACTTTTTTATAAACCAGTTGGCGCTTTAAAGAGGATTCTTAATGAGCGAAAATTTGTATACATAAGCTTTTTATCCACCATAATAGGAAGTATTTTTGCTTTAGCTTTTAACGATTCAGGTGTTGTTGCGGCGGCTACGACGATGGTTTATGCTGCGCCGATGCTTATTGACATTATCATTGATGAAAATAAAATTATAAAGGAGTGAAATGGATTGGAAAAAACAAGGGTTTTGCATGTTGTAAGGGAAGCAGAAGGCGGTATGAAGAAGCATCTGTTATCGCTTCTTAATGGACTTGATAAAGACAAGTATCAATTAGCCGTTGGCTGCTCTTTTGATAAAAAAACAATGGACGACTTGATAAAAGATGGTGTATCTGTTTACAGTGTTAATATTTGTGATGGAATAAATTTTAAAAAGGATTTTGCTGCGTTAAAGGAGATTAGAGCCATTATAGATGATTTCAAACCACATATCATCCATTTTCATGGTGCAAAAGCGTCCTTAGTTGGAAGGCTGGCTTCACTTGGATATAATTTAAAGATCGTTGTGACAGTGCACAATTTTCCTAATTACAATAACATGAACAAGGTAAAAAAGTATTTTTATCTGACTATCAATAAACGCTTAAATAAAAAGACAGATGCAGTAATTGCAGTGTCTTACGCCCTTAAAAAAGCTGTTGCAGACGAAGAAAACATGCCGCCTGATAAAGTGCGTGTAGTGTACAACTGCATTGATGTGCCACAAATCATTAAAGAGCCTTTGAAATTGAGAGAAAAATACGGCATAGCTTCAGATACTCTTATAATTGGTTGTGTTGCGAGGCTTATACCGTCAAAAGGTGTTCAAGATTTAATTGAAGCATTGAACATACTTAGAGGAAAAGTTAAAGCATTTGTCTTTATAGCAGGAGATGGGCCTTATAAGGAACATCTTAAAGATATGGTGCGGGATTTAAAACTTGATAATGTGGAATTTTTGGGGTTTATAGAAGATATATTCAATTTTTTAAGCAGTATAGATATCTTTGTATTGCCGTCTCACAGCGAAGGCTTTGGCATATCGGTTGCTGAGGCTATGGCGTTAGGTGTACCTGTCATTGCTACAGACGTTGGAGGGATACCTGAAATAGTTAGAAATGATGAAAATGGAATCATCGTAAAATCTGAAGCCCCTAATGATTTGGCCAATGCCATTGAAATTCTTGCGTTAAATGAAGATTTGAGAAATAAATTTTCAAAAAAAGGCAAAGAATATATTTTAAGCAATTTTTCAAGAGAAAAAATGATAAATGAATTGGAGCTTTTGTACGATGAACTTAGGAGGAAATGAAAGTTTGAGCAGGGTAAAAGAGAAAAAAGAAAGGCTTAGAAAATTGAGAATGTTATACTTATTCATATCGATTTACATAATTTTTATCACGTTATGCATATTTCAAGTAGATTACACGTTTAATGATTTAACAACAGGCATTGCAAGTCAAAGCATATTTAAGGTGGCTATAAGCAAAGATTTTCTCAACATAACTTTTTTGGGACAGCATAACCATGTGCCATTAAAAGGCGTTAATGGTCTTTTCAAATCTCTGTACAAGTGATTTTTTATGCTATAATATTAATATATGTGAAGGAGGTTTGAAATGTCTAAAGTTAGAAAGGAAAACAAGAGGAATTTTTGCATTATAGCCCATATAGACCATGGTAAATCTACTCTGGCAGATAGATTGATTGAGAAGACTGGAGTATTGACGGAAAGGGAAATGGAAGAGCAAGTTTTAGACAGCATGGACTTGGAGAGGGAAAGAGGCATAACCATAAAGCTTCAGCCAGTTCGCCTCATATACAAAGCAAACGATGGAGAAGAGTATGAATTGAATCTTATAGATACTCCTGGACATGTTGACTTTACGTATGAAGTTTCGAGGAGTATTGCGGCATGTGAAGGTGCTTTGCTGGTTGTTGATGCAACGCAAGGAATAGAAGCTCAAACGCTGGCAAACTTGTATCTGGCATTAGAGCACGATCTTGAGATTGTGCCTGTCATAAACAAGATAGATCTTCCATCTGCGGATCCTGATTTTGTAAAAAAGGAGATCGAGGACGTTATAGGCATCGATGCTGAAGATTCTTTGCTCATATCTGCTAAAGAAGGCATAGGCATTGAAGATGTTTTGGAAGCAATAGTAAAGAGAATACCGCCACCATCAGGAGACCAAGAAAAACCGCTTAAAGCATTGATATTTGATTCGTTTTACGATAACTATAAAGGTGCTATTAGTTTCATAAGGGTTTTTGACGGTACATTAAAGCAAGGCGATAAGATAAAGATGATGTCGACCGGGAAAGAATTTGAAGTGACGGAAGTAGGCATATTTAGGCCTAATCTAAGTCCAGTAGATTTTCTCACAGCCGGTGATGTTGGATATGTTGCTGCCAGCATAAAAAATGTCAGCGATACTCGTGTGGGAGATACCATAACAAATGCAGAATTTCCAGCATCTGAACCTTTGCCAGGGTATAAAAAAGTGACTCCCATGGTTTTCTGCGGCATATATCCAGCGGAAGGTGAAGATTATGAAAATCTAAAAGATGCTCTTATGAAACTGCAATTAAACGATGCATCATTGACGTTTGAGCCGGATACATCTGCAGCTCTTGGGTTTGGCTTTAGATGTGGCTTTTTAGGCCTTTTACATATGGACATAATACAGGAGAGGCTTGAGAGAGAATATAATCTGAATCTGGTGACTACGGCACCGGGCGTTATCTATAAAGTCTACAAGACAAACGGAGAAGTAATCGAACTTGATAATCCGACAAATTTGCCGGAGCCGACGTTGATCGATCATATAGAAGAACCTATAATAACTGCCACAATAATGTCTCCTACAGAGTACGTGGGGCCTATCATGGAGCTTTGTCAAGACAGAAGAGGCGTTTATCAAGGAATGGATTACCTTGAGCCTACCAGAGTGCTTATTAAATATGATATTCCATTGAATGAAATAATATATGACTTTTTTGACGCTTTAAAATCGCGAACAAAAGGATATGCTTCATTAGATTATGAGTTAAAAGGCTACAAGACATCAGATCTTGTGAAATTGGATATACTTATAAATGGCGAGATAGTGGACGCTTTGTCTATGATAGTCCATAAAGATAAGGCTTATGAAAGAGCCAGAAAGATGACAGAAAGGTTAAAAGAAAATATACCTCGCCATCTTTTCGAAATTCCTATCCAAGCTGCTATAGGTTCAAAGATAATAGCAAGGGAGACTGTCAAAGCATTGAGGAAAAATGTTTTGGCAAAGTGCTATGGCGGAGATGTTACGCGAAAGAAAAAATTATTAGAAAAGCAAAAAGAAGGCAAAAAGAGAATGAGACAAATAGGGAAAGTGGAAATTCCACAAGAGGCCTTCATGTCAATCTTAAAGCTTGATGATGACAATGATTAGATCTGGTATATATGTTCATATTCCGTTTTGCAAGAGAAAATGCTATTATTGCGATTTTAATTCCTATGCAAATATGGAAGATAGCTTTTTTTCGTTTAAAAAGGCAATAATAAAGGAAATTAAAACGAGAAAAGAGGAGCTTAAAGATATATACACTTCTGTGTATATAGGAGGAGGTACGCCAAATGTCTTGCCTCCTATATACATTGAAGAAATATTGGGTGAAATCTACGAAAACTACAGTTTAAGCAAAGATGCAGAGATCACGATCGAATTGAATCCTGGCTTAATAGATGAAGAAAAGCTTAAGTTATATAAAAAAGCAGGTGTAAATAGAATAAGCATAGGTTTGCAGTCCTGGCAAAATGATTTATTAAAAGCTATCGGTAGAATACATACAGTGAGTGATTTTATTGAAAATTATAGTATAGCATCTAAATATTTTGACAACATAAACATAGATATAATGTATGCACTGCCAAATCAGACTTTTGAGAATTTTAAAGAAACATTGACAAACGTAATCGCATTAAAGCCATCACACATTTCTTGTTATGGACTTATATTAGAAAAAGGAACGCCGCTTTACGATATGTATGAAAGAAATGAAGTTAAGCTTGCTGATGATGAATACGAATTGATGATGTTTCACTATGGTGCAGAGCTTTTAGAGGATAGTGGATACAGTCATTATGAAATATCAAATTACGCATTGCCTGGGTATGAATGTCGACATAACAAGCTGTATTGGATGGATTTGCACTATTTAGGCTTTGGACCAGGTGCATATTCGTTTGTAGGAAATAAGCGATTTGGCAATATAAAAGATGTTAAAAAGTACATAGGCATGATTAATAATGATGGACATGCTGTTGACGATGTTGATGAATTGTCTTTAGAGGATCAAATGTCTGAGTTTATGTTTTTAGGTCTTAGAATGATGGATGGAGTAAATGACAAAGACTTTAAAGAGAGATTTGGCGAAAGCATGTTCTTTGTATTTAAAAATGCCATTTATAAAAATATAGAGTTGGGGCTTTTAAGAAAAGAAGGTGAAAATCTTAAATTGACGCCAAAAGGCGTAGATGTGTCCAATAATGTGTTTGAGGATTTTTTATTTTAAAGTATTGACAAATATCCACAATAGTGGTATTTTTAAATCGTGATTAGCACTCTCAAGCTAAGAGTGCTAATAATAGAATTTGGGGTGGTGAATATGCCGTTAGATGATAGGAAAAAGAAGATTTTAGAAGCTGTGATTAATGACTATATTTTGACGGCAGAACCAATTGGATCTCGGACAATTGCAAAGCGATATAATCTTGGTGTAAGCTCGGCTACAATTAGAAATGAAATGGCTGACCTTGAGGAGATGGGGTATCTTGAACAGCCTCATACATCTGCAGGTAGAATACCATCTGATAAAGGATACAGGTTTTATGTTAATAATATATTAGAGCACTATTTGAATGAAAGTCGTGACGATGAAGTAGAGGCAATTGATGAGGTTTTTGCTGAGATAGACGATATAGTGAAGAAATATGCCAGGTTATTATCTACCATTACTAACCACACTATAGTGGTTAAGATGCCTCGAATTGATGAAAACACGATTAAGAGAATACAAATATTGCCTGTTGATGCAAATAAATTGATACTTCTTGTAATGACAGAATCAGGCATCATGAAAAACTATTTAATAAGCTTAAAGGATAATATTGATAATAATTTGTTTGAGTTTTTAAACAACCTGATCAACAATAAAATGATAGGAAAAAGAAAAAGAGAAATGGACCAGACGTTGAGAGATGAGATAAAAAAAGAGTCTGGCAGTGCTATCGGAATCATAGACAAGATTACAGATACGATTATAAATGGTTTAAAGCAGATGGATGAAACAGACTTGTATTCGGAAGGCATTTCAAATATTCTCAACTTTCCTGAGTACAAGGATCTCTTAAAAGCTAAAATGTTTTTTGATCTGATTGACAATAAAGACATTATGAATTCAGTATTAGAGCCTTTAGACGATTCCATCGATGTTACTATTGGAAGTGAAAGCAAGTTTGAAGAGATGTGGGATTTAAGCATAATCAAATCTACGTATAAGATAAATGGTGAGGTTGTTGGGACTTTTGGCATTATTGGGCCTACAAGGATGAATTACAAGAGGCTTATAAATGAAATAAACACGATGTCGAATGAATTGTCAAAAGTTTTGTCATATATATACCAAGAAAATAAGAGGTGAATCAATTGGATAGAGAAAAAGATACAATGGAAAGCAAAAACAATTTAGACGAAGATTTAAAAGACAATGTATCTGATGCTGACCGACCTCAAGATGACAGTGAAGGCAGCATAGGTACAGAAAATTCTGATCAGGGTGAAGAAAAAAATTACGAAGGAGAAATTGAAGAATTGAAAAATAAGCTTAAGCAAAAAGAAGATGAAGCAAATGAATACTTAGAAATGGCCCAGAGATTGAAAGCAGAATTTGAGAATTACAGGAGAAGGACAGAAAAGGAAAAAGCAGATCTGATTGAATATGGTAAAGAACAGGTAATCTTAGATATATTGCCAGTTATAGATAATTTTGAGAGAGCTCTTGAAGCATCTCACGGTGATAATGAGGAAATAGCTTCCTTTAAAGAAGGTGTCAATTTAATATACAGGCAATTTAAAGGTATTTTAGAAAAGATAGGGGTTAAAGAGATAGAGGCTTTAGGCCAAATATTTGATCCATATAAGCATCATGCTGTTATGCAGGAAGAGGTAGAAGATAAGAAGGAAAATGAGATAATTGAAGTTTTTCAAAAGGGATATATGTTTAATAATAAAGTAATAAGACCGAGTATGGTCAAAGTAGCAAAATAAAGTATAGGAATAGGAGGAGTAGATTATGGGAAAAATTATAGGAATTGATCTTGGCACAACTTTTTCGTGCGTAGCTGTTATGGAAGGAGGACAGCCGGTAGTCATACCAAACTCAGAGGGGGCCAGGACAACTCCATCTGTTGTGGCGTTTACAAAAGAAGGTGAAAGATTAGTAGGCCAAGTCGCAAAAAGACAGGCTATTACAAACCCTGAAAGGACAGTTATGTCTATAAAAAGACATATGGGTTCTGACTACAAAGTAACTATTGATGGAAAAAGTTATACACCGCAAGAGATTTCAGCAATGATACTGCAGAAGTTAAAAGCTGATGCTGAAGCGTACTTAGGAGAGAAAGTTACAGAGGCTGTAATAACAGTTCCTGCGTATTTCAATGACAGTCAAAGACAGGCAACCAAAGATGCAGGTAGGATAGCAGGACTTGATGTAAAGAGGATTATAAACGAGCCTACTGCGGCTTCATTGGCCTATGGGCTTGATAAGCAAGGCAATCAGAAGATAATGGTGTACGATTTAGGCGGTGGTACATTCGATGTATCTATACTTGAGATAGGCGATGGAGTATTTGAAGTATTGGCTACAAGTGGTAATAACCACTTAGGTGGTGATGATTTTGACCAGAGGATTATGGATTGGTTGGCAGACAACTTCAAAAAAGAGTATGGAATTGATCTGAGAAACGACAAGATGGCAATGCAGAGGCTTAAAGATGCAGCAGAAAAGGCGAAGATAGAACTTTCTTCTGCTATGACAGCTAACATAAACTTGCCTTTTATAACTGCTGATGCTACAGGTCCTAAGCACATAGATGTAAATCTTACAAGAGCAAAATTTGAGGAGCTTATCAATGATTTAGTGCAATCTACTGTAGAACCAGTAAATCGTGCATTAAGCGATGCAAAACTTAGTCCTGCAGATATTGATAAAGTGATATTAGTCGGCGGTTCGACGAGAATACCATTCGTTCAAGAGACAGTAAAAAGGATAATGGGCAAAGAACCGCACAAAGGCATAAACCCAGATGAATGTGTTGCAATTGGAGCCGCAATTCAAGGTGGTGTATTAGGAGGCGAAGTTAAAGACGTCTTACTATTGGATGTCACACCGCTTTCTCTTGGCATTGAAACACTTGGCGGTGTGTTTACAAAATTAATAGAAAGGAATACTACTATTCCTACAAAGAAGAGCCAAATATTCTCCACTGCTGCAGATGGGCAGACATCTGTTGAGATACACGTTCTGCAAGGTGAAAGACCAATGGCTCGTGACAATAAGACACTTGGAAGATTTACCCTGACTGGAATTCCACCTGCTCCAAGAGGAGTGCCTCAGATAGAGGTTACATTTGACATTGATGCTAATGGCATTGTCCATGTTTCTGCAAAAGATTTAGGTACAGGAAAATCTCAGAACATAACAATCACTTCTTCTTCTAATTTAAGCGAAGAAGAGATAAACAGAATGATGAATGAAGCGAAACAGCACGAAGAAGAAGACAGAAGGAGAAAAGAAGAGATAGAAGTAAGAAACAACGCAGATTCATTGATATATCAAGCTGAAAAGACTATGAAAGATTTAGCAGACAAGATGACACAACAAGAAAAAGATGATATAAATAAAGAGATAGAAAATGTAAGAAAAGCTCTTGAAGGCAGCGATATTAACGCTATAAAAAGTGCTTCAGAAAAATTGTCACAAGCATTTTACAATGTATCTTCACGCATATATCAGCAAGCAGGCGGTGCGGGTCAGGCAAATAGCTATAGCGGCAGCGATGGAACATCTAATAAAGATAATGTATATGAAGCAGACTATAGGATGGAAGATGACAACAAAGACAATAAATAAGAACCAGGGCAATCCTGGTTCTCATTCATGTTAAGAAAGGCAGGTGATGTGTATGGCAAAAGATTATTATGCAATATTGGGTCTTGATAAAAATGCCAGTGATGAAGATATAAAGAAGGCTTATAGGACTCTTGCAAAGAAGTATCATCCCGACTTAAATCCTGGCAATAAAGAAGCAGAACAAAAGTTTAAAGAGATAAATGAAGCATATCAGATTTTGTCTGATCCTCAGAAAAAAGCTCAATATGATCAATTTGGCGATGCAGCATTTAATCAAGGTGGTTTCAACCAAGGAGATTTTGGTGGCTTTGGCGGTTTTGGCCAAGGTGGATTTGATTTTGGCGGCTTTGGCGACATTTTTGGCGATATATTTGGCGATATGTTTGGAGGCAGCACCAGAAGAAAAACTGGTCCTCAAAAGGGAAATGATATAAGGATTAATCTGACTTTGTCCTTTGAAGAAGCTGCATTTGGTGTCGAGAAAGAGATTGAAGTTGAAAGATATGAAAAATGCGATAGGTGCAATGGTACCGGTGCAAACCCAGGAACGAAAGTAGATGTATGCCCTGAATGTCATGGAACAGGAGAGGTCAGGATAACGCAAAATACGCCTTTTGGCAGGATAGTCAATGTGAGAACATGTCCTAGGTGCCATGGAGATGGCAGGATAGTAAAAGATCCATGCTCAAAATGCCATGGAACTGGGAAAATAAGAAGAGCGAGAAAATTAAAAGTAAATATTCCTGCTGGAATTGATGAAGGACAAATGGTATCATTAAGAGGTGAAGGTGAACCAGGAGAAAGAGGAGGAGCTAATGGAGATCTTTTTATTGTAATAAGCATAAAACCTCATAAGATATTCAAGCGGGATGGATTCAATGTATTGCTTAAAATGCCTATTAGCTTTGTAGATGCTGCACTTGGTGCAGAGATAGAAGTTCCTACCCTTGACGGCAAAGCTATATACAATATTCCACCTGGAACTCAGACCGGAACGGTGTTTAGACTTAGGAACAAAGGAATACCTCATATCAATGGAAGAGGACGTGGTGACGAATTTGTGGAAGTATATATCGATGTTCCTAAGAAATTGACGGAAAAGCAAAAAGAGCTATTGAGGGAGTTTGACAAGCTGAGCAATGATAGCGGTGGTAAATCATTTTTTCAAAAAGTAAAAGATGCTTTTGGAGCATAAAAAAAGGGTGATATGATTGAAATGGCTTGAAGTTAAAATTACGACTTCAGTGGAAGCTGAGGAAGCTATAACAAATATAATGCATGAAGTTGGTGCAGGCGGTGTTGTCATAGAAGATCCAAATGATTTAAAGATGTTAAATGACAGCAATGAATGGGACTACGTAGATCCTGATATGATTGTAGATAGCGATAAAGTTGTAATATCTGCTTATTTTCCTCTTACTCCCAGTACAATTGACAAATTAAGCATAATCAAGGATAGAATAATAGGGCTTAAAGAATATAATCTGGACATCGGAGATTTTACGTTTGAAACGACTGAAGTCGATGATGAAGATTGGGCAAACAGCTGGAAAAAGTACTACAAAACTTTTAAGATTGGCAAACGTGTTGTCATAAAACCATCATGGGAAGATTATGACCCAGAAGAAAATGAAATAGTTGTTGAGTTAGATCCAGGTATGGCTTTTGGCACAGGCAGCCACGAGACAACAAAAATGTGTATAGAATTTTTAGAAGATAATGTTAAAAGTGGCGATACCGTGTTTGATGTTGGGTGCGGTACAGGTATATTGTCAATTGTCAGCTCTAAGTTAGGTGCAAAAAAAGTCTTTGCAGTCGATGTGGACGAAGTTGCATTAAAAGTGGCTTCTTTAAATGTGAAATTAAACAAACTGGACAATGTTGAGGTTTTGAAAAGCGATCTTTTAAAAGAGCTAAGCGGTGAAGCGGATTTAATAGTTGTAAATATTATAGCTGATATAATAATAAAAGCTACTTTTGACATACATGAAAAACTTAAAGAAAACGGCTTGTTTATATCAAGTGGAATAATTAAAGATCGTAAAGATGATGTTTTAAATGCTATTTCCGAATATTTTGACGTTATTGATGTCAAAGAAGATGGGGAATGGGTTGCAATATTATCAAGGAAAAAGTGAGTGCTGTGAGAAGACTTTTTATAAAAGATGAGGATATAAAAGATGGCATAGTCAGGATACATGGTGATGATGCTCATCATATAAAGGATGTATTAAGGTTAAAGATTGGAACTGATTTGGTGGTTTCTAATGGAGTGAAACAGTACAATGCTTCTATTCTTTCTATCGAAAGCACTTCTGTCTTATTAAAGATAGTTGGTGAGTTGCATCAAGTCGTAGAAAGTTCTATAAATGTAACGTTATTTCAAGGACTGCCAAAGTCTGATAAAATGGATTTGATTGTTCAAAAATGCACAGAGATCGGAATAAAAAAGATTGTACCTGTTGAAACCGAGTTTTCGGTTATAAAGGTTAAAGAAAAAAGCATAGGCAACAAAATAAACAGGTGGAATAAAATTTCTCAAGAAGCATCAAAGCAATCTGGAAGATTGATAGTGCCGGAAGTGCTGGAACCGATAAGTTTTAATATTGCTTTGAATTACATCCAAGAGTTTGATTTATGCATAATGCCTTACGAAAGAGAGACAAATGTAAGGCTAAAAGATGTTTTAAGGGAAAATAATGGTGCAAAAAATATTTGTATTTTTATCGGGCCTGAAGGTGGCTTCTCATCCAGTGAAGTAACTATGGCGACTAAAAATGGTGCTGTGATTGTCACATTGGGTCCAAGGATTTTAAGGACAGAAACAGCCGGTATTGTGGCTGGTTCTATAATTTTGTACGAATTAGGAGATTTAGGATAGACGGTTTTTATTTTTGCCTCTTAAATGTTTCGAGGCTTATTTTTTTATATTTCGTTAAATGTTATAATAAATTTTGAACTTTATAACAAACGATATGGGAGGAATATTACGAAGTGGCAAAGGCAAACATAGCTTTAGACGCTGACGAATTTTATGATGTATATGGCCGCAAAAAAACTGTGTCATTTTTTACATTAGGTTGTAAAGTAAATCAATATGAGACGGAAGCCATGGCTGAGATTTTCAAGAGTTCAGGATATGATGTTGTAGGGTTCGATGAATATGCCGATGTGTATGTCATAAACACATGCACCGTGACTGGTCGAGGCGATATGAAATCAAGGCAGGAAATAAGAAAGGCTAAAAAAATCAATCCAGATTCTGTGATTGCTGTGGTTGGCTGTTATTCGCAAGTGGCCTCAAATGAAGTTTTAAATATACCTGAAGTCAATGTTGTTTTAGGCACTAAAAACAAGGGAGAAATAGTCAAATTAGTAGAGAAAGCGGCGAGTGCCAATAAGGTAAATGCCGTTGAAGATATATTTAAAGATAGAAAATTCGAGGAACTTAAGATATCAGCTCAAGAAGGTCATACGCGGGCATATTTAAAGATACAAGATGGGTGCAATCAATACTGTACTTACTGTATTATACCGTATGCCAGAGGTCCTATAAGGAGCAGAAAGCCTCATGACATATTGGATGAGGTTAAAAGGCTTAAAGATAATGGCTATAAAGAAGTAGTGTTGACAGGCATACACGTTGCATCATATGGCAAAGACTTGGAAAATGTGGATTTGCTTGATATAATAAAGATGATACACGAAATCGAGGGTATCGAAAGGATACGCCTAAGTTCAGTTGAGCCTACATTTTTAACCGAAGATTTCGTAAGAGAAGTTTCTATTTTGCCGAAATTTTGCAGACACTACCATATATCATTGCAAAGTGGTTCGGACAGTGTCCTTAAAAGAATGGGTAGAAAATACACCACCAGTGAATACAAAAAGATTATAGAGAGAGTTAGAAAGTACGTCGAAGATGTGGCAATAACAACTGATATAATGGTAGGGTTTCCTGGAGAAACCGAGAGTGAGTTTGACGAAACTTATAATTTTGTAAAAGACATACAATTCAGCAAGATGCATGTCTTTAAGTATTCAAGGCGAGCGGGAACAAAAGCGGCAAATTATCCCGACCAAATTAAAAATTCTGTTAAGGAAGAGAGAAGTAAGATATTAATTAAGCTTTCAGAAGAATGCGAATCAGAATTTTACAAAAGGTTTTTAGGCAGCACGCTAAATGTTCTATTTGAACAGAAGGTTAAAGAACTGCAGGGATATGTAGAAGGACTTACTGACAACTATATTAGAGTGGCAGTAAAGTCGGATTTAAACATTAAGAATAAAATACTACCTGTAAAGTTAGTAGACGTAAGAAAAGATTTTGCTATTGGCAATATAGTTGAAGGAGGTGAGATGATTGAGTGATTGCATTTTTTGCAAGATCATAAATAGGGAGATTGAATCAAAAATAATTTACGAAGATGATTATGTAGTTGCCTTTCCCGACATCAATCCACAAGCGCCAGTTCACTTGCTTATAGTCCCAAAAGCTCATATTGATTCTCCATTGGACATTGATGACAAGAACAAAGAGCTTGTAGGACATGTCTATGTAATTGCAAAAAAGCTGGCTAAGCAGTATGGGATTGATAGCAAAGGATATAGGATAGTATCCAATTGTGGCGACGACGGTGGACAAACTGTTCACCATATACATTTTCATCTTTTAGGCGGAAGATTTATGACATGGCCTCCAGGGTAAACATTGACACAAATTGGTTTTTAGATTATAATATATTAAGATATCCCAATAATATTTGCAGCAATAAATGCAGCTTACATTTGGCAGTTTATCCGGAGGGAGGGAGATTACAGTGTCAGAAGTTCGAGTTGGAGAAAATGAGTCCCTTGATAATGCGTTGAGAAGATTTAAGCGCCAATGCTCAAGAAGTGGCGTTCTTTCTGAATTAAGGAAAAGGGAACATTATGAAAGCCCAAGCGTAAAACGCAAAAAGAAATCAGAAGCAGCAAGAAAAAGAAAGTACAAATTTGGAAAATAAGGAAGTGTGGTTATGACCCTTAAGGATCGATTGTACAAAGATATGGTTGATGCTATGAAATCAAAAGATGTATTCAGAAAAAATATTCTAAGCATGGTTAGATCTTCAATATTGCAAGTAGAAAAGGATACAGGAAAAGTCCTTGATGATGAAGGGGTCATTAATGTAATTTCAAGAGAGATAAAACAAAGAAAAGAGGTTTTGCCTGAATACGAGAAAGGTGGCAGGCAAGATTTGGTAGATAAAGCGAACCGTGAAATAGAAATTATGTTGGAGTATATGCCACAGCAGTTGACTGATGATGAGATAGATGAAATCGTAAGAGGTATTATCGATGAGACTGGTGCTACAAACAAAAATGACATAGGTATGGTTATGAGCAAGGTGATGCCTCTTGTGAAAGGCAAGGCTGATGGCAATAAAGTTAAGACGATAGTTTCGCAGCACTTACAATGATAAAAAAACTTGGTACTTAGATGTATCAAGTTTTTTTGCTTTTTTGCATGGAACATAGATCCATGCTTTTTTTATTTTAAAATTCCTTAAAAGAATGTTTTTACTTGAAGATTCATAAGATTTAACGGGAGGAGGCTTTATAATGAAGTCAAATACCATAAAAGAGGGAATTCTGAATTTAGTGGATTTTCCTAAAGATGTTTTATTGAACCTTCCTAAGATAACAGTAATAGGCAACACGCAAATTACCGTGGAAAATCATAGAGGCATAATAGAATATATTCCCGAAAGAATAAGGATCAATTCTACGATAGGCATGATCAGAATAACAGGTAAAAACATGATTATAAATTCAGTAATGACAGAAATATTAGTCATTACTGGGAAAATATTAAATATAGAAATAATTGTATAAAATTTTCTTTGCCTTGTAATTAGTTGCAAAAAGGCAAAAGGGGGTATTTGTTTGCTGGCTATAAAATTGTGGAATTTTTTATACGGGTATGCTATTATAAGAATAGAAGGCTTGTCGATAGAGAGATTTTTAAACATTGTTATATCTAAAAACATATATGTATGGGATGTAGAAAGGACGAATCACACCACAATAGTAGCAAAGATCAGTTTAAAAGGGTTCAAGCTTCTCTTGCCGTATACGAAAATGACGAATTGCAGGGTTTACATCGTTGAAAAAAGAGGGTTGCCGTTTATTGTCTTTTATTTAAAGAGGAGAAAAATGTTGGTTTTAGGTGCAGTAGCGTGTGTGGTGCTGGCATATCTTTTTTCGATGTTTATATGGTCTATTGAGATAGATGGTGGACAAAATATAAGTGAAGCCTCTATAATTTCAGAACTTGACAAATTGGGGCTTAAAGCTGGTGTATTAAAGCCGTCGATAGATATTCATAAGATTCAACAAGAATTTTTGATGGATGAAAAAGATGTAGCATGGATTGGCATTGACATAAAAGGCACAAAAGCAATAGTTAAGGTTGTGAAGAAAACTGCGCCACCTGCTGTAATAGATGAAAATGTGCCATGTAATATAATAGCTAAAAAAGATGGTATAATATATAAAATGACAGTATTAGAAGGCGATGCTTTAAAAAAGGTTGGAGATACAGTAAAGACGGGAGACGTCTTAGTATCTGGGGTAATAGAAAGGCCTAACACAAACACGCGGTTTGTGCATTCAATGGGTACAATACTGGCAAGAGTCTGGTATGAAGGTTACGCGGATGTTAATTTAGTGCAGCAAAAGTACAAGAGGACTGGCAGAAAGATCACTATGACGAAAATTTCAATGGGCAGCAGTACTTTAACTCTCTCATCAAGAAAAATCGATTTTAAGAATTATGATAGAGAAGTGAGAAATTTAACTTCCTCAGCTTCTCCAATAAGAATCGTAAATGAGACATATTACGAGACTGTCCCGATTGAAATAAAGCTTACAAAAGATGAAGCAGAAAAATTAGCTGTGGAAAATGCTCTTAAAAATATTTCCCCCGCTTTTGGGAAAGATGCTAAAATAGTCAATAGACAGGAAAAGATGACGATGATAAACGCAAACGTGCTGCGAGCTGACGTCATAGTGGAAGTGATAGAGGATATTGGAACGCAAGAGAACATCAATTATAATACGGAGGTAAAAATTGAAAGAAGTAACAATTGATATCAATAATATTGAACAAGCTGCAAATTTATTTGGCAAGTTTGATGAAAATATAAAATTGATTGAAGAAGGAATGGATGTAAAGATTGTCGTCAGAGATGATATGATTAAGATCAGTGGTGAAGAAGCCAATGTGGATGGGGCAGAAAAGGTGTTTAGTGAGCTTATAGATATAATCAATAGCGGTGAGATTATAACAGCTCAAAACGTCTTATACGCCATGAGATTAGTCAATATGGGAGAGGAAGAGAAGCTAAAATCCATCTTATCTGACATTGTATGCATTACATCAAGAGGAAAACAGATAAGGTGTAAAACTTATGGTCAGAAACGCTATGTAAACGCCATAAGAAGTAATGAAATTGTCTTTGGGATTGGACCCGCAGGTACAGGAAAGACGTATCTTGCTATGGCAATGGCTGTAACATCTTTGAAAAATAAAGAAGTTGGGCGAATTATTTTGACGAGGCCTGCAGTTGAAGCAGGAGAGCGGCTGGGCTTTTTGCCAGGCGATTTGCAAGAGAAGGTTGATCCGTATTTAAGACCGCTGTACGATGCGTTATACGACATTCTTGGAGCTGAAACATTTCAAAAATACATGGAAAAGGGACTTATTGAAGTTGCTCCGTTGGCGTATATGAGGGGCAGAACTTTGGACGATTCATTTATAATACTTGATGAAGCTCAAAATACTACTCCAGAGCAAATGAAGATGTTTTTAACAAGGATTGGATTTGGATCTAAGGCGGTTATAACGGGCGACGTTACACAGGTGGATTTGCCTAAAGGAAAAAGATCTGGACTTAAAGATGTCATTGAAATTTTAAATGGTATAGAAGGCATAGAATTTGTTTTACTAAAAGAGCAGGATGTTATAAGACATCCCCTTGTTGCTAAGATAGTAAAAGCTTATGAAGTGTTTGAAAAGTCTAAAAAAACTGATGATGCGGAAGAAGAAAATTCTTCTTGGGAGGATTAATTTAGATGCATATAAAGGACATGCCGATTAGAAAAATATTTTTAAGTCAAAAGGCATATTTGATATATATTACAACTATATACATCATTGTATCGATATTTTTGTTTTACACAGCCATAACGCCGCCTAAAATCGATATAAAAGCTGGAGACGTTGCTCAGATAGATATTAAAGCACCGAAGGACATTGTTGACAATTTGGCAACACAAAAAAAGATTCAAGAAGCCATGAACAGTGTAAATCCTAAATACGATTACGATGAAAATGTTGCACAAGAATCTTACATTAAGCTTACTGATTTTTTTAATAAACTTAGGAGCGTTAGAAAGTCCAGCGGCCAGATTGACGAAAAAATTAGCACATTAAGAGAAACATTGCCAATTAAACTTGACGACCAATCTCTTAAAGTTTTGCTTTCTGCTGAAGACAATACGATAATTGCGGTGGAATCTTTAGCTATTTCAACTGAGAAAGCTACTATGTCACGTCAGATTACAGATGATGCTTTATCTGGTGCATTAAGCAGCGTAAAAAGTGTTGTAGATAGTTCAGATCTGAGCCAAGATCTAAAGCCGATAGTATATAAAATACTATCTTCTGTCATATCTCCTAATATGATATACAATGCAACTGAGACTGAGATGGCAAGAAAAGAAGCTGCTTCAAAGGTAGAGCCTGTCGTCTATAAGAAAGGGCAGAATATCATCGTAAGCGGTGAAGTAGTGACAAACGATCAAATTCAGGTCTTAAAAGCATTGGGACTTCTTAAAAATAACAGCAGAGTAGATTTTGCTATGCTGTCTGGCATCATCGTCTTATTGGGCGTATCTTTATTTATTGCTGGCTATTATATAATTAAGCTTAATAAAAAAGTGAGGGAGAAGTACGCGTATATCCAAATACTTTACCTTTTGGGTATAATATATTATTTCATAGTTATAGCATTGAAAAACATAAATCCGTTGCTTATTCCATCAGAGCTTATCGCCCTGTCTGTTTCGGCCATATTAGATCCTTTTATTGCCGTAACGCTTAATACATTCTTTTCTATTATAAGTGGCATGATGCTAAATTTTAATCAGGCTTTCTTTGTAATGTCCATATTTGGAGGGACAATTGGAGCAATAAAGATGGCTAATTCAAGGCAGAGAATCGATTTTGTCAAAGCTGGCATATATATAAGTGCTGCCAATACATTGTCCATATTAGGAGTGGGGCTTATTAATAGCAATAATATTTTATCTGTTTTAGAGAATAGCCTTTGGGGAATAATTAGCGGTGCTTTTAGTGTCATATTAGCCATTGGATTACTTCCATTTTGGGAATCTGGTTTTGACATCATAACGCCTTTAAAATTGCTGGAGCTTTCAAATCCAAATAATCCTTTGCTGAAGAAGCTGATGATGGATGCCCCTGGCACATATCATCACAGCATAATAGTTGCTAATTTGGCTGAAGCAGGTTCTGATGCAATTGGTGCCAACAGCCTATTGACACGAGTTGGGGCATATTACCATGATATAGGCAAAGTAAAAAGACCGTATTTTTTCAAAGAAAATCAATTTACGGATGAAAATTTGCATGATAAAATATCGCCAGATTTAAGTTCACTGGTGATTACGTCTCACGTTAAAGACGGCGTTGAGCTTGCTAAAAAATATAAGTTACCTGAAGATATAATAAATTTAATACGAGAACACCATGGTACATCTCTCGTAAAATATTTTTACAGTAAAGCATTAAAGACAGATGATTTATGTGAAGAGGACTCGTTTAGGTATCCGGGCCCAAAACCTCAGACTAAGGAATCTGCAATTTTAATGTTGGCAGATTCCATTGAAGCTGCTGTAAGGTCCCTTCACGATCCTACAGACGATGAGATTGAAACTATGGTCAACAAAATAATCGACGACAGATTGAAAGATGGTCAGCTTAATGAAAGCAATTTGACTTTAAAGGACATAAAGGATTTGTCAAAATCATTTTTGACGTCTTTAAACGGAATATTTCACCGCAGGATAGAGTATCCTGAAATAGAAAATAATAAGGCAGAGGTGTTACAATGAATATTTTAATTGATAATAGGCAGGATAAAGTTGATGCAAAAGGATTGGATAAGATAGTGGAAGATGTGGTGCGGACAGCGTTGGAAGTTGAGGGCGTTGTCGATGATGTGGAGGTAAGCGTATCTTTTGTTGACAATGAGGAGATCCACAAGTTAAACAAGTATTACAGAAATGTCGATAGAGAAACTGATGTATTGTCTTTTCCACTGGTGGAGTTTGAAGAAATTTACACAGATATAGATGAAGAAGATGATGATTTAGATGAAGTACAACCTATAGGCGACATAGTAATTTCTTTGGAGAAGGCGAAGCAGCAAGCTGAAGAATACGGACATTCTTTTATAAGGGAAGTCGCATACCTTACAGCCCACAGCATGTTTCATTTAATGGGATACGATCATGAAACAGAAGACGAAAAAAAGATAATGAGGGAAAAAGAAGAAGAAGTTATGAGACGTCTAAAAATAGAAAGGTGATACATTTTTGAAGATAAAAAAATTGATAGATAGTTTTAATTATGCCATAGAAGGAATCATATACGCATTTAAAACAGAAAAAAACATGAAAATACACTTTGTGGCGGCACTTTTTGTATTAGTTTTAAGTCTGTTTTACAATTTCAGCAAACTTGAGATGATAGCTATAATAGTCACAATATCTCTTGTCTTAATCGCTGAAATGATAAATACGGCTATAGAGACTATAGTCGATTTAATAACTGATGAATACCATGCTTTAGCTAAAATAGCTAAAGATGTGGCTGCTGGTGCTGTGTTGATATCTGCATTAAACGCTGTATTTGTGGCATACTTATTATTTTTTCATAGACTTAATCCTTGGGTTAATATTTTGCTTACAAAGATAAAAAGCTCTCCAGCCCATGTTACATTCATTGCGCTCATAGTTGTAATGATATTGACTATAATCTTAAAAGCTTATTTTGGCAAAGGAACACCACTAAGAGGTGGACTGCCAAGTGGGCACAGTGCAATTGCTTTTTGTCTTGCAACAGCATCAACATTTATATCTAAAAATATACTTTTATCAACCATAAGTTTCATTATGGCTTTTTTAGTGGCACAAAGCAGAGTTGAAGGCAAAATACATTCTGCTTTTCAGGTAGTAGTAGGCGCCATTATTGGAATACTTATAACAGTATTGTTCTTTCAAATTTTTAAATAAAACTTTTGAGGTGATGATATGTCATTTAAGTCAGGATTTGCTGCATTGATTGGAAGAACTAATGTCGGTAAATCTACTCTATTAAACGCGTTGCTAAACGAAAAAGTGGCTATAACTTCAGACAAACCGCAAACAACCAGAAATACTATCCAAGGTATTTTGACAGGTGAAGACTATCAAGTGATTTTTATTGATACACCAGGTATACACAAGCCAAAACACAAATTAAGCGAATTCATGATTGAATCCGTAAAAAAAACTTTGGCAGAAGTAGATTTAGTAATCTACATGGTGGAGCCAGATGTTGAAGTAGGACCGGGTGATAAATATATAATCGATCACCTTATAAATATTGATACACCAGTAATTTTAGTCATAAATAAGATAGACGCAGTTTCCCATGAAACTGTAGATATGTCCATACAGATGTTTAAGCAGCTATATAATTTTAAGGATGTACTGCCGATATCTGCTTTAAAAAATATGAACATAGATCTTTTAAAACACACAATAGTATCGTATATGCCAGAAGGGCCGCAATACTTTCCAAGCGATTATATAACAGATAGGCCTGAGAAGTTTCTCGTATCCGAAATAATAAGGGAAAAAATCTTGAATTACCTTGAGGATGAGGTACCACACGGCGTATACGTGGAAGTTGACTCAATGAAAACAAGAGAAGACAAAGACATATTGGACATAGAAGCATTTATATATTGCGAGAAAGAGTCCCATAAGGCTATAATCATAGGGAAAAACGGACAAATGCTAAGAAGGATAGGAAGCAGTGCCAGAATAGAGTTGGAAAGTTTATTTGGGCAAAAAATATATTTAGATCTGTGGGTAAAGGTGAGAAAAGGTTGGAGAGATAATGTCAGCATTTTAAGGAATTTTGGTTATGTGATTGACAAAAATTGATTGGTAGTGTTAAAGTATAGTTATGAAAGGTGGAGATATTGTGGAAATTGCAAAGATGATAGATCATACTTTATTAAAACCGGATGCAACGGATTCTGATATTAAAAAATTGGCTGATGAAGCTAAGGAATATGGTTTTGCGTCTGTGTGCGTAAACCCAAGCCATGTAAAACTTGTAGCTGATGCCTTAAAAGGCAGTGATGTAAAGGTATGTACAGTTATCGGTTTTCCTCTTGGCGCTAATACGACTGAAACTAAGGTATTTGAAACAAAAGAAGCCATATCAAATGGAGCAAATGAAATAGACATGGTCTTAAACATAGGCAAACTAAAATCTGGTGACTACGATTATGTGAAAAAGGACATAGAAGCGGTGACAAAGGCAGCTAAATCATTTGGAGAAATCGTAGTTAAAGTCATCTTGGAGACATGTTATCTTACTGATGATGAAAAAGTAAAAGCCTGCGAGATTACTGTTGATGCAGGAGCAGATTTTGTAAAAACATCAACTGGTTTTGGCAGTGGTGGCGCAACTGTGCACGATGTTGAATTGATGAGGAAAACTGTTGGCGAAAATTTTGGCGTTAAAGCATCAGGCGGTGTAAGAACTGCAGATTTTGCTAAAGAAATCGTAAAAGCAGGTGCTAATAGAATTGGTACAAGCTCTGGCATTCAAATTGTAAAAGGGTGGTAAAACCAACAAAGGTAAACAATCATGAAATTTATAAAAACAGAGTCTATTGTCTTAAAAAGCAGGCTAATAGGCGAATCAGACAAAGTTGTCACACTTTTCACAAAGTCAAATGGCAAGATAGACGCAATAGCAAAAGGTGCAAGGAACTCAAAAAGCAGATTTTTGGGTTCCTCACATCCTTTTTCAATAGGATATTATGTTTTATTTGAAGGGCAAAATTACTATTATATCGATCAGTGGGAGTTAATCCATTCTTTCTTAAAAATAGACGATGACATTTTGAAGCTTTCTTACGCATCGTATTTTGCAGATATCATTTATAAACTGATGGAAGAAAATGAGAAGAACACAAACATATACAATCTATTAAAGTATTCAATGTTTTTGCTGGAAAGAGGTTTTGTCGATAGCGATTTGATTTCAATCACTTTTTGTCTGAAGTTTGTTACATTTATGGGATATATGCCTGAAGTACACCACTGTTTATCGTGCGGCAGAAATGATAACATTATGTATTTTTCGCCATTAAAAGGTGGTGTATTGTGCAGAGATTGTAAAGCAAGCAGTGACGACATATTCTACATAAAAAGAGAAACACTAAATATGTTAAGGTATTTGCTTAGCAATGGTTTTGGCAATATTGCAAAACTTAGGATACAAAAGAATACATTAGCCGAATTAGATAAAATAGTTACTGATTACATGAGTGTTCATTTCGACAAAAATTTTCAGTCAAAATATTTTTTAGACAAGTTAAAAAATATTTAGGAGGTGATGTAAATGGATAATGAGCTTGAAAAGATCGATCAGATTGTGGCCAGAACGGGTGTAAGCTACAAAGAAGCAAAGGAAGCATTAGAAAAGTGCAATGGTGATGTGGTGGATGCTCTTATATACATTGAAGAAAACAAAAAGAATTGGACAGAGAGCATATCGGTTGCAGGTTCTGAAGTAATCGACAAGATAAAAGAAATTGTTAAAAAAGGCAATGTCACAAAGATAAGAATAAAAAAAGACGACAACGTGATACTTGAGGTACCTGTCACTGCCGGAGCCATATCAGCCATCATAGTTCCTCAGCTTACTGTCATAGGCGCTGCATTGGCATTTTTTACAAACTGTACTGTTGAGATAGAAAGACCAAATAAAGAGATAACTGTATTGAAAGAAGAAAAAGAATAAAGCCCAATGCTTTCATTAAGCGATATTGACATATTTAAAACTATTTGATATTCTAAAATAAATTGAATTTAGCCCTTTTTACCGAGGAGGAAAAAGGGTTTTGTTTATACATAAAAAGGAGTGTTTGTTGATGGCTTTTGATGTAACCATGGATAAGATAGTATCTCTTGCAAAGAATCGCGGCTTTATATTTCCTGGCTCTGAGATTTATGGAGGTTTGGCAAACACATGGGACTACGGTCCGCTTGGTGTTGAATTTAAAAACAATGTAAAAAAAGCTTGGTGGAGGAAGTTTATACAGGAAAGTCAGTATAACGTAGGTATAGACTGTGCAATACTGATGAATCCTGAAACATGGGTAGCATCTGGACATGTTGGAGGGTTTAGC